>JANOAX010000188.1:0-16503 GCA_031411335.1 Bacteroidota bacterium | reverse complement strand
CGAGCAAAAACTGAAATTTTTCAGTTTTTGCTCGGGCGGACTCATCATTAAAATACAATTGCATTTTATTTATTGCCGTTCAAGGTTTTTAACGAAATCGCATTTCTTTGTAAAACTTCCCATCCATTTTAGGATTAAACTGCTTGAAAGTGCTTGAATTTATTCGCAACGTTTACTATATTTGTTTGAAAATCAATTCATTTATTTATTTGCACTTTTAATAAGTTTACTTAACTTTGCAACCCTTCCGCAGGCCATTCCTGCTGGAAGTCTATTGTATAGATGGCAACAACAACAAATACATCGGAGCATAGCTCTAAAGTAAACTTTGCAACGCCTGATCCTAACGATTTCGATTGGGACAATTCAGGTAAAGCTTTCGACTCATACAAAACAGATGAGCGCGTAAAGCTTGAAGCTTTGTATGACACAACGCTTAACGCGGTATTGGAACGTGAAATTGTTTCAGGATCAATCATTGGTCTTACGAGCAAGGAAGCAGTAATCAATATCGGTTACAAAAGTGATGGTCTAGTACCATTAACTGAATTCCGCCACATGCCCGATTTAAAAATTGGGGATACGGTTGAAGTTTATGTTGAGACAGCAGAAGACAAAAACGGTCAGCTGATCCTCTCTCATAAAAAAGCACGCGCCATGAAATCATGGGATCGTGTGAATGGATCACTCGAGAAAGATGAAATCGTAACTGGTTTCGTGAAATGCCGCACCAAAGGCGGATTGATCGTGGATGTATTCGGAATTGAAGCTTTCTTACCAGGTTCACAAATTGATGTGAAGCCGATTCGTGATTACGACGTTTACGTTGGAAAAACGATGGAATTTAAGATTGTGAAGATCAATCAAGAGTTCAAGAACGTTGTTGTATCGCACAAGGTGTTGATCGAAAACGAATTGGAGAAGCAAAAAGTAGAAATCATGAGTAAGCTGGAGAAGGGCCAGGTACTTGAAGGAACCGTTAAGAACATTACGTCTTATGGTGTCTTCATGGACTTAGGTGGTGTTGATGGCTTATTGCATATCACAGATATTAGCTGGGGACGTATTAACCATCCAGAAGAGGTGTTGAAATTAGATGATCGTATCAATGTTGTAATTCTTGACTTCGATGAAGAGAAGAAGAGAATTGCTCTTGGTTTAAAGCAATTGACTGCTCAACCATGGGAGTCATTGGATCAGAACTTAAATGCGAATGATAAAGTGAAAGGTAAAGTTGTGGTATTAACTGACTACGGTGCTTTCGTTGAAATTATTCCAGGTGTGGAAGGATTGATTCACGTTTCTGAAATGTCATGGTCGCAACACTTACGTAGCCCACAAGATTTCTTGAAAGTGGGTGATGAAGTGGAAACAGTGGTATTGAGCATCGATCGTGATGAACATAAAATGTCATTAGGATTGAAGCAACTTACTCCTGATCCTTGGGGTGAAATTTTAACCAAGTATCCTGTGTCTTCTAAACACAAAGCGAAGGTGCGTAATTTCACTAATTTCGGAGTGTTTGTTGAGTTAGAAGAAGGAGTTGATGGATTAATTCACATCAGTGATTTAAGCTGGAACAAGAAAATTAAGCATCCAGCTGAATTCACTAAAATTGGTGAAGAGTTAGAAGTAATCGTGTTGGAAGTGGATGTTGAAAATCGTCGTCTAAGTCTTGGTCATAAGCAGTTAGAAGATAACCCTTGGGATACTTACGAAGGTTTGTTCTCTATGAATAGTCTTCACAGTGGTGTGATTGGAAAAGTTACGGATAAAGGTGCTGCTGTAATCTTCACTACTTATGGTGTTGAAGCATTCGCTCCATACCGTCAGTTAACGAAGGAAGATGGTACTGTTGCTAAAGAGCACGAAACGTTAGATTTCAAAGTAATTGAATTCAACAAGGAAAACCGCAGAATTGTAGTTTCTCATACTCGCATCTTCGACGAAAAAGCTCAAGAAGCGAAAAAAGCAGAGTCAGGTGAGCGTGAAAAAGAAGCAGGTACAACAGCAAAAGCAGTGAAGAAGATTAAAGATAATCAAGAGAAATCTACTCTTGGAGATATCGCATCTTTAGCTGCTCTTAAAACTTCATTGGAAGGTTCTGAAAAGAAAGACGAGAACTAAGATCCTCGTTCTATAAATTACAAAAAGGCTACCGCAAGGTGGCCTTTTTGCATTTTAACTGTTTTTGCTTTTTGTTTTTTATTAATTTTGAGCCCATGCCAACCAATAGCAAACTCATTTTCAATAAAGAGTTACTGGCTATTACTATCGATCGTCTTTGCTATCAGCTTATTGAAAACCACGATCATTTTGCCGATACGGTTATCATCGGACTCCAACCTCGAGGCATTATCCTTTCTAAATTGATCTTTGAGCGTATTCAACACATCCAACCCAATACCCAAATTCAATACGGAGAACTGGACGTAAGCTTTTTCCGCGACGATTTTCGCCGTCGCGACCTTATCGTTCCCAGCGCTAACAAAATGAATTTTATTGTGGAGGATAGACGTGTGGTGTTGATTGATGATGTGCTCTTCACAGGAAGAACTATACGTGCTGGGTTAGACGCCCTCTTAGCATTTGGTAGACCTGCTCGCGTAGAGTTGTTGGTCCTCATCAACCGAAAATTTAGTCGGCAATTACCTATTGAACCTGATTACATAGGCAAATCCATAGATACCATCTCTTCCGAAAAAGTAAAAGTAAATTTGAATCCCGAAATCGAAGAAGAGGGTGTCTGGTTAATCTCTGAAGAATAATTCCATGATCGAGCAGTTAAGCGTTCAACACCTACTAGGAATAAAGGACCTCACCAAGGAGGATATTGAACTTATTTTCAGAACTGCCGATAATTTTAAAGATGTCATTAATCGTCCCATCAAGAAAGTTCCCTCTTTACGCGATATCACCATTGCCAATATCTTTTTCGAAAACTCCACCCGTACAAAACTTAGTTTTGAGTTAGCCGAAAAGCGTTTAAGTGCCGATGTGGTCAACTTCTCTGCTTCAGGATCATCGGTAAGTAAGGGAGAAACATTGGTCGACACGGTCAATAATATTTTAGCCATGAAAGTGGATATGGTGGTGATGCGTCATCCGAAGCCAGGCGCGGCGATGTTCTTGGCTCGACACATCAAAGCCAATGTCATTAATGCGGGAGATGGAACCCATGAGCATCCCACACAGGCATTGCTTGATGCATTTTCCATACGTGAAAAACTCGGTCGGGTAGAAGGGCAGAAAGTAGTAATTGTGGGTGACATACTTCATTCACGAGTAGCTTTGAGTAATATTCTTTGTCTGCAAAAATTAGGTGCCGAAGTGATGGTTTGTGGACCCGTTACTTTAATTCCAAAATACATGAGCTCTTTAGGCGTAAAAGTAGAGCACGATCTTAAAAAAGCATTGGCTTGGTGCGACGTTGCGAACATGCTGCGTATCCAGCTCGAGCGACAAGATATTCGCTACTTCCCCTCTTTAAGAGAATATTCCATGTTGTATGGATTGAATAAGCGTATTTTAGATGGAATAGGTAAGCAACTGGTAATCATGCATCCAGGTCCAATAAATCGAGGCGTAGAAATCACCAGCGACATTGCCGACAGCGAGCATAGCATCATTTTGAATCAGGTCGAAAATGGAGTTGCCATTCGAATGGCAGTGCTTTTTCTCTTGGCGCAGATGCGAGGGATTTGAACAATCAAACGTTAACAAAGGCTTAAATTAAGACTTGCATCTTCATTTTACAAGGTTTACATTTGAAAAAAATAGATGTATGCACTTTAGCCTAGATAAAACCGAAAAATACGTGGTCATCAAACTCCACGAGCAAAAGCTAAACACATTGATAGCAGCCGAGCTGAAGTCAGAGTTGCTCTTGCTAAACACACAAGGCTTTAACAATATTATTCTTGATCTTGAAGAATCACTTTATTGCGATTCGTCGGGTTTAAGTGCTATTTTGGTAGGAAACCGTCTTTGCCGTAACTCGAGCGGATTATTTGTTATTACGGGATTAAGCGATACCGTTATGAAATTGGTTCAGATTTCACAACTAGATCAAGTATTGAATTTAGCCCTTACGGCAAACGATGCGATCGATTTTATCAATGAAACTGAAGAAGAAAGAAAAATAGAAGATAAAATAGAAAGGGATATCAAAGAATGATTTAGTATCTTTATAGCTTGAAATCATAGTTTATGAAGAAATCCTTACTCCTGATCAGCTTTATTGTATTGAGTGCTTTACAAATCCAAGCTCAATGCGTTCCCAATACGAGCAATACAACACCAGGAATTACTCCTGATAGTGCAACTGGATTATCTGCCGGTACGGTGGGTGTAATCTACAGTCAAGTGCTCCAAATTTTTGTGCCTGCAACAACACCAGTTGAAATATTACCGGGTGTAGTGATTAATGTTCCCGTGGTATCTGTTGAGCTTAATTCATTAACAGGTTTACCTCCTGGATTAACTTACGCTTGTAATCCTTCGAATTGTTTATTCCCAGGGAATAGCAATGGTTGCGCCGACATTAGTGGCACACCAACGGTTGCGGGAAACTATACATTAACTGCAGTCATTACTTCCATCGGTACTGTATTTGGTCAGCCTACCACACAAGTAGATACTTTAAGTTATTACATCATTGATGTCACCGGTGCTGTTTCTTCTATCTATGAAAGTACAGGCTTAGGATTTTTCATGAACCAAAACTCACCCAATCCATGTGCTGAGTTTACCGACATTCGTTATGTAGTTCCTAGTCGTGGAGAAGTAGATTTTCGCTTATTCAATCTCATCGGAAAAGAAGTGTACAGAAGTTTATTAACTCCAGATCAAGGGGAAAACGAACTACGTTTTGACACCCGTGATTTAGCTCCTGGTGTTTATATGTATTCCATGACTTTCAATGGTGAAACTTTAACTAAACGTCTCGTTATTTCGCGAAAGTAAGAATGGGGTTTGAACTCACCATACTCGGGAGCAGTTCTGCTACGCCCATTTACGATCGTCACCCTACTTCCCAACTTCTTGTCTTTCGTGATCGACATTTTTTAATCGATTGTGGAGAAGGTACGCAGATGCAAATGCTGAAGTACAAGATCCGTTACCATCGCATCAGTCATATTTTCATTAGTCATTTACACGGCGATCATTATTTGGGGTTGATAGGCTTATTATCAACTTATCATTTACAAGGCCGCTCAACGGATCTTCATTTATTTGGTCAGCAAGATTTGATGGACATCATTGAAATGCATCTGAGAGCGTCGCAAACGGTTTTAAGATACAATCTCATCTTTCATCACATCCGACATTACGCTCCTGAAATACTCTTTGAAGACGACGAAATTTATGTGCGTTCCATCGTATTAAATCACCGCATTCCCTGCACTGGATTTGTTTTCGGCGAAAAACCACGACCACGTCGTTTAAAAGTAGATAAACTTCAAGAGCATAATATCCCATTTACCCAATACACTCGCATTAAGTCGGGCGATGATTTCGTAGACTCCGAAGGCAACGTCATTTCCAATCTCGAATTAACCGAAGATCCACAACCCAGTCGGTCATATGCCTTTTGTTCTGATACCTTATACAATCCCGAGTTAGCGGAAGACATAAAAAACGTCGACTTACTTTACCACGAAGCCACGTTCCTACACGAGATGAAAGAACGAGCCGTAGCCACCTTTCATTCCACAGCAAAAGAAGCAGCAACTGTAGCAAAAGAAGCAAATGCAGGCAAGCTCGTCATCGGGCATTTTTCAGCCCGTTACAAAGACATTGAACCACTCCTTGAAGAAGCAAAAACCGTTTTTGAAAATACGGAGTTGGCGATAGAGGGGGAGGTGTTTAAAATTGACTAAGATTACGAGAAGGTTACGATCCCGATAGCTATCGGGAACGAATCGATACGAATGTACGAAATACGAATATACGAATACGCTAATTCGCGAATACGCAATTAGAAAAAATCCGCGAAAATCCTTTTAATCCGTGTTATCAGTGTTCTTATGATAAAGCAATTATGCTTGGTAAAGTAATCATAAAAAATCTTAATCATCATAAAGAATCAGTGTTCCATCAAACATTATTTAAATACGATAAGTAACTTAAAGTTTGCAGCTTGCAGCTTTTTTCTATCTTTCCTAAAATTTAATCTAACCTAAAAACCTATTCATCATGAAAATGAACTCACTTCTCAACACGGCCTTTGCGGCGGTAGTATTATTATTTGCAGCTTGCTCGGGACCAGCTCCCGCTCCAGCACCTGCAGCTATTGATGTCGAAGCAGTTAAAACTGAAATTCAAGCAATGGAAGATGCTTTTTCAGCAGCAGAAACTGCTAAAGATGCAGATGCAGTAGCTGCTTATTATAGCGTGGATGCTGTTAGTTATGGTCGCAATAAGGAGCCTTTATCAGGAAGAGAAGCGATTCGCAACTCGATCGCTGAAGGCTTAGCAAAAGATACAGTCGGTGAAGTCAACGTTTATAAAGTAGTGGATCTATACGTAGAAGGAGATTTAGCCGTTGAAATTGGATCATGGCAAAAAAAATCTGCTGCTGGTGAAGAACTAGAGCATGGTCATTACATGAGTGTCTTCAAAAAGGTAGATGGAAAATATTCTTGCATACGTGATATGAATGTGACGGCAAAGCCAATGGCAGAGGCTGTGGTTGATTCGTTGAAGGAAAAAAAATAATTAAGGGATAAAATTCTCGATTTGAAAGAGATTATGATATAAACGCAGCGATCGCAACGGTAACGCAACGGTCGCTGCGAAATCATAAAAAATCAGTGTTCCATCAAGTATAGTAATGGCGATGAATAAAAAATGGGCGATAAATATATTACCGCCCAATAATCTAATCAATATGTGCTAGAAATTAAAAGCGAAAATTCTCCGGCTCTCCTAAAATTCCTCTTCCTTCTAATATTTGTCTCTTTGCGTTTTCGCAGATTTGGTAGGCGTACTCCTCACGCTTTTTATCGATTAAGCTTTGTTGGAAATTGATGCTGTTCTCGATGCGGATCACATACTCCTGATGTACCGCCGACATCAAACAAGCAATTTGTGAAAATTCGAATCGCTGTGCCGCCTCAATAATCGCCGACTTCCAATCTTTATTCGCTTTGATGCTGACATTGCAGTTTGATTGTCTCAACGTTTCTAAAGCTTCATCCAACTCCATATGCTCATCCAATTGCTGTTGGAAACTCTCTACCGCTTTACAATATTTCAAGAGTTTGCGGTCTTCGAATTGCTTAACAAAATTTTCCACCGTTTCTACGTCGTAGATGCTAAGATAAGGACGTGAATCGACTTGCTTCGCTTCTTTCGATTTTTTCATCTTGTCTAACTGACGCTGACGAGAGATGGAACGGTAACGGTTTTCTTTATCGCCACGCACATCTGGAAGATCTAATAACGTGGAGGTCGACATATGCTCATCATAAAAACGATACCATGCTGGCATATGTGAATCTTCCATATCATCGATAGACGGAATATAATCGGCTTGATATTCGGCTTTGAAAGTTTCATAATCCTGCCAGTTGTCGTAACTTAAATGAGTTCCTGCTTGACCTGAACGTAGAAAGCTTACATATAATTCCATCTCCGCCTTACTCACCGGACTGATGTACGGGCAATGTTGGATGTTTGCCGAGAGCAAATGAAACTGTGAGCTATGCTCCACACCTTTCAATTTAATCAACTCCGCTCGCCACTGACATTGTAGATTGAACAATTTCTTTTGCTGAATGGCCCATAAGCCTTCCTCTGCAATCATTTTATGGCGAAAGGCCACTTGTTCCTCTTGGCTGATGTACTCTTGACCACGAGTCATATAAAAGGCTTTGCGACGGGCATAGTTTCGGATGAAACTCTCCACGCTGGCCTGATTATAATTATTGAAAAACTCCTGGTAAACAGGGTTCGACTTCAACTCTTCTTCGGTCTGTTGGCGGATGATCTCCACCTTAATTTCTTCTTCAAATTTCTCCTGAATGTGAGGAGGCATTGCTGGTATCTGCTTCATGTTATTAATTACAATTGGGTTTTTAACCTCAGAAAGCGACTTCAGGTTTTGAATATTTTGAGCAAAACATTACAAAATCCCTAAATATTGGTAACTAATTTGAGTAAAATCATGGCTTTTTCTGGTTTCGCATGCTTTCTTATGCTAATTTTAAACCATCAATACAGATTGCCTTAAGTCTGATGTTTGAATTAACCCTGGCCATTGTGTTTCGTGCCAGCCCTCGGGTAAATTATATGCTTTATATAATGATGGTTAATACTACTTTTTAAAATAAGTCTTTTTCCGAGTTCTTTATCCGTGGTATCAAATTCTTCAATATATGAAAACCTACGACGAAAAGCACATCAAAAACGTAGCCCTGATTGGCGCTGCGAAAAGCGGCAAAACCATCCTTGCCGAAACCATGTTATTTGAGGCTGGTATTATTTCACGAAGAGGAACGGTAGAAGAGAAAAATACACTCTCCGACTATCACGAGATTGAGCATACCCGCGGAAGTTCGGTGTATGCGACCCCACTACATACGGAATGGAAAGATTATAAGATTAACGTGATCGACACGCCCGGACTCGATGATTTTATTGGTGAAGTTATTTCCTCTATTCGCGTTTGTGACACCGCCGTTATATTATTGAATGCACAAAACGGAGTGGAGATTGGAACCGAAATTATTTTTGATTATGTCGATAAGTACCAGCGTCCCACCATCATTGCCATCAATCAGCTCGATCATGAAAAAGCAAATTTTCAAAGCACGTTAGAGGAAGCAAAAAATTTCTTTGGTCCTGCCGTAACAGTGATGCAATATCCTGTGGAGGTTGGTCCCGGTTTCAATGCCATCATTGATTTGTTGAAAATGACGATGTATAAATTCCCCAAGACAGGAGGGAAGCCCGAAAAATTACCGATTCCTGAGAGTGAATTAGAAAATGCAAATACCTTGCACAACGAACTCGTTGAAAAAGCAGCGGAGAACGATGAGAAGTTGATGGAATTGTATTTTGAAAAAGGAAATTTGGATGAAGACGAATTACGCGATGGAATTAAAAAGGGAATGATGAATCATCAGGTGTTCCCTGTATTTTGTTTGTCGGCAAAGAATGATATGGGCAGTGGCCGTTTGATGGGTTTCATTGATAATGTTGCGCCATCGGCCGTGGATATGCCTGCTGAAGTGTTGGAAGATGGATCGGAAGTAAAATGTGATCCCAAAGCACCCACTCGACTTTTTGTTTTCAAAACGCTGGTAGAACCCCATCTTGGAAAACTATCGCTCTTCAAAGTGATGTCGGGAGAAGTGGTGCAAGGCAACGATTTTCAGAATGAAAAAACCGATACCACCGAGCGCATCGGACAACTGTTTATATTGGATGGAAAAAACAGAATTCAAGTCGATCGACTCAAAGCTGGCGATATAGGAGCAACATTAAAACTTAAAAACTCCAATACTTCCGACACCTTAAATGCCAAAGGAGCACATGGTAATATTGATGAGATCCATTTCCCCGAACCCAAATTGCGTACGGCCATCGTCATCAAAAATAAAAACGACGACGAAAAATTGATGTTGGCATTGCACGATATTCACGCCGAAGACCAAACCATCCGTTACCGTTACGACAAAGAAATTCGACAGTTAATTTTATCGACACAGGGCGATTTGCACATGAACATTGTAAAGTGGAGGTTACAACATCTGCATAAAATGGAAATTGATTTTGAAGCTCCACGCATACCTTACCGAGAAACCATTCAGAAGCCCGCTGAGGCCAACTACAAACACAAGAAACAATCGGGAGGCTCTGGGCAATTTGGTGAAGTGTACATGCGCATCGAGCCTTATGTAGAGGGAATGGCAGCACCCAAAGACCTAAACGTAAAAAATACCGAGGTACATGATTTACCTTGGGGTGGAAAGTTGGTATTTCTCAATTGCATTAGTGGTGGGGTGATCGACAATCGTTTTATGCCGAGCATCATCAAGGGCATCATGGAAAAAATGTTGGAGGGTCCACTAACGGGATCGTATGTACGCGATGTGCGTGTGGCGGTGTACGATGGCAAGATGCATGCGGTAGATTCCAACGACATCAGTTTCAAAATTGCGGGTATGATGGCTTTTAAAGAAGCTTTTCACGCAGCGCAACCGCAACTCCTCGAACCCATTTACGAAGTAGAAACAGAAGCACCTGAGCATGTGATGGGCGATGTCATGAGCGAACTCCAAACGCGACGCTCTGTTATTATGGGCATGGATTCGCGCGGCGGCTACCAAATCATTAAGGCACGCACACCACTCGCCGAACTCGACAAATTCAACGCAGCACTCCGAAGCATCACCCAAGGTCGAGCAAAAGTAAAATCCATTTTTGCCGAATACGCACCGGTTCCCAATGAGATTCAGAAAAAATTAACAGAGGATTATCGGAAGATTGAGGTGGATAATCATCATTGAGGGGGAGATTGGAGAATTGAAAATGGAAGATTAGGAGAGTAGGAGATGGCTTGCCACATAGCCGAGTGAAGGAAGTGCTTCGGGGGAGAGCGAGGATTTAAAATACTTATTGCTGCCTGAGGTTCTCGAGGGCAGCAAGGAGAGAGAGTGCGAAGATTGAGTGTGAGGAATTAAAATTTTTAAATGCTGCCTGAGTTTCTCGATGGCATCAATTAGAATTTGGATGGGTTTATGTCTTCCATTCACTTTCTACCTCACTTGCAATTATTTTATTTTCAATACATTACACCCCTCCAAAAATAACATCTTTCCGTTTATAAATATCCTCCGTACCTTAGAACGACATAGTGTTACGGGTTAATATTGTGTAGGAAAAATGATGAACGATCCCGAAGTAAAAGCCCTTATTAGTTTGCTCGATGATTCCGATCAGGAAGTGTTTACGCATATCGAAGAAAAATTAATTAGTTTGGGTACGCATGTTATTCCCATGTTGGAAGATGCATGGTCGCATGCGTTTGATCCCATCTTACAGCATCGCATTGCCAACATCGTTCACAAAATTCAATTTGATATGTTGTTGGAGGATATGAAGATTTGGATTCATACCAACACCGATGACTTATTAGAAGGAGCATTACTCGTCGCACGTTATCAATACCCAGAATTAGATCGTGATAAAATTTTACAGTTTATCGCTACCATCAAGAAAGATATATGGCTCGAGCTGAACGAAAGTCTAACCGCCTTGGAGCAAGTGAATGTGATGAATCATATTTTTTTCACCAAGCACGGTTTCGCTGGCAATACCACCAATTACCACGCTCCGCAAAATTCCTATATCAATTGTGTGATTGAAAGCAAGAAGGGGAATCCATTGGCGCTATCTACTTTGTATTTACTCGTTACCAAATCCCTCGGACTCCCCATTTACGGAGTGAATTTACCCGAGCATTTTATTTTATCCTACCTCGAAGTTAGAGAGGGCGAGGAAGGAAATACAGGTCGCGTGTTGTTTTACATTAATCCGTTTAGCAAAGGTTCAGTGTTCGGCAAAGGCGACATTGACCAATTTGTAAAAAAACTAAAACTCGATCCGCAGAATACTTATTACCAACCTTGCAGCAATAAGGATATGATTTTACGTATGCTTCGCAATTTATCGTACTCGTATCAAAAGTTAGGGGATACGGAAAAGGTGGATGAGATTGGATTAATGATTGCGTTGTTCACGAGTTAAATTTTCGTTCTGTTCTATATTTGATGGAACACTGATTTATTATGATGGTTATGATTTTTTATGATTTCTTTGCGTCCGCTGCAAAAACGTAGCGATCGTTGCGTTTAAATATGATTTCTTATTAACCGATAATTTTTATGACTGTATGAAAAATAATTTTCAAATCAACCAAAAAACTCTGTTCCCGAACATACTTCAAATTCAACTTCAACTTCGCCGGCATAATTTCTTCAACATACATTTTCTCCGGATCCTCCGCTTTCCCCAACAACTCATTTTCATTGGAGTATTCAATCGACGCATAATCCGTGATGCCCGGCTTTACTTCCAGTACTTTCCTTTGCTCCACCGAATACATGTCCACATATCTTTTCACTTCCGGCCTAGGACCCACCAAACTCATCTCCCCTAAAACCACATTAAACAACTGCGGGAGCTCATCTAACTTATATTTTCTTAAAAAATATCCAACAGGTGTCACCCTCGGATCACGTCCACCCACGGTGAGCAATCCTTTTTTATCGGCATCGAGAAACATGGTTCTAAATTTAAAAATGCGAAAAGGTATTTGGTTTTTACCAATGCGTTCCTGCATGTAAAAAGCCGGACCTTTACTCGAAAATTTTACAGCCAACGCCAACACCAACAACAGCGGACTCAAGAGCACCGACATCATCATACTCACCAACACATCGAAGAGTCGTTTGGCCATCATTTAGCGTTTACCAATACCGATTCAACCGCTTTCACGACGGCTGATACTACACGTTGTTTTTGTTCCGTGGTTAAATCGTAAAAGATAGGAAGTGAAATTTCGGTGGCGAAATTGGAATACGTTACGGGATAATCGTCAATATTAAATCCTTGCTTCTTATAAAACGAAAGTTGAGGTAATGGAATGAAATGCACATTCACACTCACATCTTCATCAAAAATGGCTTGAATGATGGCATCTCTTTGCTCTTCACTCACTCCTTTAATGCGCAATGGAAACAAATGATAGGAACTTTCACGATGGGCATCCCTCAAGATGGGCAATTGAGCCCAATCGAAGGCGCTGAGTGCGTCGTAATAACAATCGCATACTTGTTTTCTCACGACAAGCGTATCCTCGTTATAACGTCTTAATTCAATGAGTCCGATGGCCGCCACTAAATCGGTCATGTTGCATTTAAAGCCCGCTTCGATGATATCGTACTTCCAATTTCCTTTTTGCATTTTAGCCAAGGCATCTTTGTTTTGTCCGTGCAAGGTGTAAATGCATAAAAATTTATAAACTTCTTCATTGCTGAATGGCGGTGGAAGCATCAACGCAATGGCACCACCTTCGGCCGTCGTTAAATTTTTTACAGCGTGAAAAGAAAATACAGAGGCATCGGCCCAAATTCCGGTTCGTTTACCGTGATAGGTGGCACCTAAGCTATGTGCAGCATCCGACAAAATCATGATCCGTCCTAATTTTTTCTGAACCTCGGTCTCGGCAGTAAACTTCGATTTTACATCTCCCGAATTCACCACTTCCATCAACGCTGTATAATCGCAAGGAAGTCCGCCAAAATCGACGGGCATAATCACTTTCGTTTTCGAAGTGATGGCTGCTTTTACATTTTCTACATTGATGTTAAAATCGGAAGCATTCACATCTACCAATACAGGTCGAGCTCCACAATGCACCACCACATTGGCGGTTGCGGCATAAGTGTATGCAGGTAAAATCACTTCATCGCCTTCCTTCACACCAAACCAACGGAGCATAATTTCGAGTCCGGCCGTTGCTGAATTCAAGCAGAGCGTATACTCGTTACCGTTATATGCGCTCAGTTCTTTTTCAAATTGCTTGGTGCGCGGACCCGTGGTGATCCAGCCCGATTTCAAAGCTGCTGTAACTTCCTGGATGATTTCATCATCGATTCGGGGCGGAGAGAAGGGGATAAGGGCCATGTTTTTTAGATAGGTCAAAAATAATGGAAATGAAGGGATTCTATATCAAACAGCATATTTCTTTTAAATAAATAATTGCCAATAAACAGTAAAATATACTAAAAGTCAAAATGTTGAGTAAAATTACCCTGGAGTACCTGCTAGTAGCTTAAATCGACAAGAATTAGGATAATAGTAAATAAAGCGAGAAATAATTAATTTACAATTTAATAAATTTTCGAACAAACGACTCTTCTCCTTTCCATGAAATAAAATAAAGGCCTTGGGTTAATTCACTAATGTCAAATCTTTGCTTCCAAAAATTCATGTTAAGATTTCCTTGATACAAGGTTCGAACTTTTTGTCCATAAAAATTATAAATATCCACTTGTACTTTCCCAAAAGATTTACCTTTCCATTCTAAGACGATCTCATCAAAAGTTGGATTTGGAAAGCACACAAAGTTAGAATTAGAATTTTGCATTATTCCGGTGGAAGTTGTAACCGTTGTTATTGCAGTATTTGTAATAACTGGTGGATTATAATCAAAAATAATATTTGCTTTATTTAAAATAGAATCACCTAAGGCTACAGATGCAATAGGTTTGATTTGATATCGCACAAAACCATGACTCATCGGTTCATTAATATTACTATCCGGTAGTAAGATATTGTTGAATGTAAATTTCAATGTTGAATCTTGAAATTGAAAACTGAGATGACAGGGATGTGATGAAGCTACAAATTCGATTTGATTTATATCCAAATTAGAAGTGATCTTGTTATCAATACGAACAAAAAATGCAGTGTCGTTTCCTGTGTTTTGAAAACGAATAAGGTAGTCTAAGGTTGGTAGATTATTTAATTCAAAGTCGAATATTTCAGAGCGATTTACTAATATATCATTGGGGTCAAATGATCCGGTAACAAAAACTTCCCAGTTTGCTTGATTAGAGGAAGGGTTATCGTCACCTATAGTTGGCAAAATAGAAACTCTCGAAAAAATCAAAGTGTTAATAGGCAATCCCTGACTGATATTAAAACTGAGAATAATACTACCTGTTTCTAGTGGTCCAAGTGGGCCGAAATTATAAACAATGGAGTCTAAAGAAACTGAAGAAGGTGAAGGATTGGAATTGATAAAATTCAAGTTAGAATCAGGATAAAAAATGATAGTCGGAGTTATGGTCGTTGATCCCAAATTTGAATAATCTAATTTATATGAACCTACCATTCCGGATCGAAATGCACTGTATGGCGTTAATTTAATACTTAAATCATTAAAAGTACCAGCGGGTTGAAATGCGAAATTATTCAAGGAATCTTTTTGTTGAAATCCAGAAAAATTGGCAGTATTTGTAGTAGGGAAACTTGCATAAAAATTCAAAGGGGTTGGCGCAAAGCTGTAGGCACCGGAATCAAATACAGCTAATTTATAGTAACCTGAATCATCTGTAAAAGTAAACAATTGAGAATTCTGATCAGTAATTTTCAGATTTGTTAAATGGGGTTCATTAAAGTCAAAGTTCCAATTAAAATTAAGGTCACCAAAAACATTTCCAGTTATGGAGTTATAATGATCACCAAATTTAACAATCCAATAATCTATTTGTCCATAACTATTTTCAGATTTGTCAAAAGAAATAGGGGACATCGATTCACCTGCTAATAAATAACTATTTGGTCCTGTTTGTATAGCTAGCTCGCATGATTCGTATGAATCTCCTCCAATAGATCTATCCCAAAGTATAGCACCTAAAGAATCCAATTTTACAATCCAAAAATCATCAAAACCCTTAAGCGGGGAGGTCTTCTCTCCAGTATTGGAAGATTCAGAAGTTCCACAAATTAAAAATCCACCATCATCAGTATTTATAACGGACTTAGGATAATCATTACCTATTCCTCCTATAGTTTGTTGCCATAAAATATTACCACTTACATCTAATCTGAGAATCCAATAATCATCATCTCCATGACTATTCTGATTTTTATTGCCAGAAATATCTGAACGAGATGATCCTGCTATTATATAACCATCGTCAGGAGTTTGTTTGACTGAAAATAAATATTCAGTGTTGCTTCCACCTATCGTTTTATCCCATTGTTTGACTCCCATAGAATCAATTTTTACAATCCAATAATCATAATCACCGAAACAGACTTGCGATTTATCAAACCCACCAGTCGACCTTGAATATCCGCCAAGAATAAAACCTCCATCAGAACAAGTATCAATAGCATACAAATAGTCATTAGTATTTCCAATAATTGTGTTTTGCCACAGGATGTTACCTGATAAATCAATTTTCATTACCCAGTATTCACCACCTGCATAAGAATCTTCTGTTTTATCAAGACCAATCATAGACCAACTAGTTCCAGCTAAAACAATATTTCCATCAGATGTCGGAATAATTGCGTTTAAATATTCCCTATCATATGCATGAATTGTTCTTTCCCATTGAATATTACCCAATGAATCCAATTTAACAATCCACCAATCCCAAGTGCCAATACTTGAGGCTTGTTTATCTCCAGAAGCCACCGACATTGAATGCCCTGCGAGTAAGAAACCATTATCACTCGTTTGACAAGCCTCATACAGGTAATCAGCACTTGTACCACCTATTGTATTTTGCCATTGAATGTTTCCAAGGCTATCTACTTTTACCACCCAATAATCAACAATACCAATATTATTCTCCGTTTTAAGGCCCGATGAATCTGAATTAGTAGATCCGGCTAAGAAAAAGCCTTTATCATTGGTCATGAAGAAGGATTTTAATTGATCCGAAATATTTCCACCAATGGTTTTTTGCCATT
>JANOAX010000187.1:0-9723 GCA_031411335.1 Bacteroidota bacterium | reverse complement strand
GTTTAGTTTTTAATCCAGCCAGCGGTAATTATGATTTGCATCTTGATGTAAGAAAAAGCAGAGGAATAAAATTAGATTTTGGCGGATTGGTTTCATCCAAACCTATCAATACTGGTTTTGTAAGTGTTCAAAGAACTTTCTGGGGATTACAAAGTGTCAAAATGCTTGGTAACTTCTACTTTGGTAAATTATATAATTCTGCACATTTCGATATGCGATTCTACGTTCCAGGGAGTTTTCCATTTTACTTAGAGCCTTCAGTAACAGTGAGTCAATTTGACTATTACAAAAGTAGCACTGCTTTCTTTGCCGATGTAAAACCATCTTTTCTGGTTCAATATGAAAGAAACTATAGTTTAAACCTAGGCATACCCGTAAAAAACAAAGGAAAAGTAATTGGTGGATTTAACCTATACCGAAACAACGATCGATATTATTTGACCAGACAATTTAGTGAAAATGACACAGCTGATCAGACCTCGCTAGAGGGTTTAAGTGCTTACTTATTATTTGAAAGAAATTCCTTGAACAGAAAATTTTATGCGGATGAAGGAACCTTTTTTGAATTCAGAGCACGTTATACTTCAGCCGAAGAATATACTCGGCCAGGCAACACTAAAATTTTAGCAGACACCATTAAAGATAACCACCAATGGTTTCAACTTTTAATGAAGTATGAAAATTATTTTAAAACAGTGCGGTGGTACACAGCAGGTATTTATATGGAGATGAATTTTAGTGGCATGCCCTTTCTCTCCAATTATGTTAGTACGAAATCACAGATGCCAGCATTTCAACCCATCCCCGAAATGCAAACCTTGTTTTTGGAATCCTTTCGCGCAAACAACTATGTAGGGGTTGGACTGAGAAATATTTTTAATATTACCAAAGACTTTGATGTTAGACTAGAAGGCTATTTCTATCAACCCTTCCAAGAAGTATTGCAAAACACCAAATACAAAGCCACCTATGGTGATGCATTCAACAAAAGATACCTCATTGGAACTTTAAATGCAGTGTATCAAAGTCCGGTAGGCCCCATCAGTCTTGCATTGAATTATATCGAAGAAAGAGAAAAACCTCTTTCCGTTGTTTTTCACATCGGTTATTTCCTATTCAATAAAAAATCCATTCAATAATTATCCTTCTTTACTCTTCTCTTTATTTCTAAAATAGATTACAATCGGAACTCCACTCAACGGGAAATTTTCACGCATCTTGTTTTCAATGTAACGCTTGTACGACGTTCCAATGTATTGCGGCAAGTTTGAAAAGAATGCAAATGTCGGCGAAATTCCTGGAAGTTGAGTGATGTATTTTATACTGATACTTTTTCCTTTTACTGCAGGAGGTGGATAATGATCCACAAAAGGCAACATGATCTTATTCAATTTAGAAGTTGAAATTTTTGCCGTTTTATTTTTATAAACTTCCAAAGCAATTTCTAAAGCTTTGTGTAATCTTTGCTTTGTTGTTGCAGAAGTGAACACGATAGGCACATCGGTAAATGGAGAGATTCGAGCACGTATCGCTTCTTCTACTTTCTTTGTCGTTAAGGTATCCTTCTCCACCAAATCCCATTTATTCACAAGTATCACTACACCTTTTCTATTTCTTTCACAGAGAGAAAAAATATTTAAATCCTGGGCCGTGATCCCTTGTGTTGCATCAATCATAAATAAACAAACATCGGATTCTTCAATGGCGCGTACGGAACGCATCACCGAATAAAACTCAATGTCTTCACGAACATTTTTCTTTCTTCGTAATCCAGCAGTATCAATCAATAAAAAATCAAATCCAAAACTGTTGAATCGCTTATAAATAGTATCACGTGTGGTTCCAGAAATATCAGTTACAATACTTCTTTCTTCTCCAATAAGTGAATTTAATAAAGATGATTTACCAACATTAGGTTGACCAATGATGGCAATACGAGGCAACTCTGGCTCATCTAAATCTTCAGGATAAAAGGCCGCTACCATCTCATCTAAAAGTTCACCAGTACCACCACCACTCATTGCCGAAAGTCCAAAAGGTTCACCCAATCCCAATGCATGAAATTCATGAACATCATGAATACGGGCGGATGAATCTACTTTATTAGCAACTAAAAATATTTTTTTCTTCGATTTACGTAATAAGTTTCCAACCTCTTTATCCATGTCGGTAAGTCCAACTGCAACGTCTACAACAAACAAAATAATATTTGCTTCGTCAATAGCTAATTGCACTTGCTTACGAATTTCCTTCTCGAAAATATCTTCAGATCCGATGATATAACCTCCCGTATCAATCACTGAATACGTGCGACCGATCCACTCCGCTTTTCCATAATGACGATCACGTGTAACACCTGAACTTTCATCCACAATGGCTTTACGCGACTCCGTCAAACGATTAAATAGCGTTGATTTTCCTACATTGGGGCGACCCACAATGGCAACAATATTAGCCATGGCTATACTTTATTTTTAAACTTTATTCGTACCCGAATCGCTTCAACATTTTATCGTTGTCGCGCCAATCATCCGCTACCTTAACGGTGAATTCTATGTACACTTTTTTACTGATGAATTCTTCAATTAATTTTCTGGAGTCAGTGCCCAATTTTTTCATGGCTGCTCCACCCTTCCCTAATAAAATACCTTTTTGTGATTCGCGCGCGCAATAAATGATGACACGAATGCGATCAATATCTGGAGTCTCTTTATACTCTTCCACAAATACTTCTACTGAGTATGGAATTTCTTTTTGGAACTGTTGTAATATTCTTCCGCGAATAATTTCAGTAACAAAAAATCGCACATTACGATCGCTAATATCTTCGTCCTTATCAAAATAGGCCGGACCTTCTGGCAACACACTCACAATTTTTTCCTGTAGTAATTCCACTTGAAATTTATGCAATGCTGAAATGGGAAGAACAATGGCTGGATTCAACACTTTTTTCCAATGCTCAACGGCTTCCATCACTTCTTCTTGATTTCCTGTATCGACTTTATTAATTAAAACATACAAAGGAACCAGTAAACCCTGAAGCTTAAACAACAGATCCTCTGAAATGGTACGGTCTTTCAATTCAGTGACATACAGCACCAAATCAGCATCGGTCAACGTCTCATCCACCGCGTGCAACATCCTTTCGTGCAACTTATAGGCAGGCTTCATAATTCCGGGCGTATCCGAAAAAACGATTTGATAATCGTCTCCATTCAAAATTGCCTTAATACGGTGTCGTGTAGTTTGGGCCTTAGGCGTAACAACAGATAAGTCTTGGCCCATCAATGCGTTAAGTAATGTACTTTTACCTACATTGGGCTTTCCAATAATATTTACGAAACCTGATTTATGCAACATGGGGGGCAAAGATAAGGAATTGAGGCATGTCGAATAAATAATCATTTGATTATGTTTATTTTAGCAAAATAAATCAACCCAAACATGAAAAAGAACTTTCTTCTTCCCTTGATAATCACGTTAGTAGTATCAAGTAGCACTGTACAGAGCCAAAATTCTTGGTCGCAAACCTATCCAATTGCGTCATCGCTAGGCGAAGAACTTAACGATATGGCAAGATTGCCAGGAAATGGATTTATTAGCGTTGGCTCTATCACCACTGATACAATAGGAAATCATGACATTTTACTAATGAGATGTGATCAAGGTGGAAACTTAGTTTGGTCGAAGCAATTTAATGGAGGACTTAATGAAACAGGTGAATCCATCGATCTTTTTCCCACTGGTGGATTTGTAATCGCTTCAAACAAAGGAAACGCTATTCAAACAAACTCTGAATTGTTAGTTACCCGAACAGATAGTTCCGGCAACATTTTATGGACACAAAATTTTTCTGCGAATGGATATGATGTTGTAAAACAATTAGCTGTTTTAAGTGACGGAAAAATTGTTGTTGCAGGTTCTACCATATTTTGTCAAAATGCATTCACCTGCGGATTTGGAATGTTGTTAGACAGCAACGGAGTTATAATATGGAGTCGTTCTTTCGAAAAAGAATCGAATAATGAATTTCTAGATGTAATCAACACATCCGACGGTGGATTTTTATTTTCAGGATCTACTTTTGATATTTTCGCAGGACAAAATGGATGGGCTGTTAAGACGGATGCAATGGGGGTACTTACTTGGTCTAATTCATTTGAATCTCTTTCAAATGATATTTTTTATAAAGCGACAGAAAATTTAAATTTACAAAATTATGCCTTTGCAGGTGAAACTACTGTTGATGCTATTTCCAATTCAGATGCATTATTAGTTGTGAGTGATTATACAGGGGCTTTTATAATTGGTGGGTCTGCAGGTGGAGTTGAGAATGACAGAGCTACAGGAATTCATGCTGGAGCCTTCGGTAATTTTATTATGACTGGACAAACCGATATTGATACTTTGTTCCAAACCTATGCGCAAGGACTTTCTTTAGAGGTAGATATTGCTACAGGGAACATCAACAATGCAGTGACCATTGGCGATCGCGTATCAAATACATTTATAAAAAGTTCGGCGGTTGATAATCAAGGAATGATTTTACTGGGCGGATTTGGAAATCAATTTAGCGGAAATAAGAATCAAACTTTTGCCATTCAAAAAAATAGTATTCCCAATACGGTTTGTTTCGAAGATGGATTTACACAACTTACTACATTACTTGCTTACACTGATAATTTCTTAGCCGATACGGCAAGTATTGTTTATAGCTTTATGAGTTTGGGATTGAATATTATTCCCGTTGCACAAGTTGATTCCTTCGTTTGCGGAACAACCTCCTTAAATGAAAACTCGAATCAGTCGAAGATTACATTATTTCCAAATCCGTCGAGTGGAAAATTCCAACTCAGTGGACATAGCGGAAATAATGTTTTGATAAATGTGTATGACAATATGGGAAGAATGGTATATTCGAAAAACAACATCACATCCGATACTATCATTGACATAACAAATCAATCGACTGGAATTTATTTAATTCAAATTACTGGAACTAATTTCAATCAAGCAATTCGCTATACTTTAATCAACGATTAAATACTATTCACTAACAGATTGGATTATTGATTCAAAGCGCAGCCTTCGCGCCTCTGCGCCTTTGCGAGAAAATTTAGCGTCAAAACGCTGCTGCAAATACTTTCTTATCTAAGAAATTCTCCTTCGTTTAAAAGTTAATGCTCGAATGAAAACAAATTGCAGTCAAATTAAAGTTCAGAAAATGGCTCGCAAAGGCGCAGAGGCGCGAAGGCTGCGCTCAGCAAAATTTTCTCGCAAAGGCGCAGAGATTTCTATGGTTAATTCCAAATTTTATCTGAGTATTGTAATAAATTAATTCCCTCTCACCAGTAGAGGGCAAGGGAGAGGCTTGAACAATATGCTTGCAATAACTTATTCGCATACGAGTATGCTTCTTTCTTCGCCAATTTCTCTTCGCTAAATTTTCTCGAGGCGCGAAGTCGCAAAGGCTGCGCTCAGCAAAATTTACTCCAGACGCAAAGCTGTAAACAATTAAAAATAATTCACTAATCCAAAGTGGATTTTTGCGGCTTTGAATTCGATGGGACTATCTTGTTGACTTCCGAGTGCATAATTGAAAGAAAAAATTCCGAGTTTGGTGTCGAAAGTAATACCTGCACCAAATCCATAAGGCGTATCGCTTAAGATTACTTCGCGGCCCTTATTCTCAAACCATGCTTGATTGAAGAAAAGCAAGAGATAAGAATTGGTTTCTAAAATAAATCGATATTCTATTTTCCCAATTCCATAAGTTGAGGCCAACAAAGAAGCTTCATCAAATCCACGCAATGTTTTGAGTCCACCGAAACGGTACATCTCATTGCTAAAAATATTTTCACTTTCTAACCACGCACCCATCCCACCGATATTGATCACACTTCGATTAAAAACGGGAATGTAAAAATCAAATAGTATTTCTGCTTTGTATTGCGTGTTTTTTAAGTTGATACTATCATAAACTGCTTTGTTAATTTTCGCATTCCTTTTGATCTCTCGTAATCCTGCACCGCCGTTGACATCTACCGAAAATCCTTTTCTTGGATTGAGTCGGTAATCGAGTTGTTGAAATTGGAATCCCAACCCAAAAGTATTGGTCCCTACATCTGCAAAAGGAGGCAAGGTAGTTACATTCTCATAGCCTTTGGTAGAAATCAAACTACTCGTTTTTCTGCCGAGAAAAAATCGAACCGAATTATTTCCACTGAGGAAATATCGAAATCCAATTTGCCGATTTAATTCTAGGAAGATGGAATCTCTTTTAAATAAAGTCAATTCACCTTCTACACCTACTGGTAATGAAAATAAAAATGGGTATGAAAATTTCACTTTTAAATCTTGTGATCTTGGTAACGGATTACTCCAATTCAAATCGAATAACTCTGCTCTTCCAAAAGAATTTAATAAACGCAAACGAACATCACCCGTAAGAAAAACTTTTCCAGGATTGGTATTATCGGGTTGTACTCCGATAACACCATTGAATTGACTTGCTTTTTTCTCTTGAAGATACAATACAGGACGAGCCCCATCTTTAGTAAATTCTATTTCAAAGGATCTTGCTTCTGATAAAAACGGAATTTCTTTTAATCGTGTCGAAACTTTTCGTAAGATGGATTCATCGAAAACAGAACCCGGTTGAATTCTTAAATAATTATACAAGTAAGCTGGCGAAACTTTTACAGTTCCTTTGATGAGTGCAGTATCTAAGAGAACTAAATTTCCTTTGTCGACTACTAAACTCGCTTTTAATTTTCCTTGATCAACAACTATGCTATCCAACTTTACCAAGGCGAAAGGATATCCATTGTTGGTACTGAAATTTAAAATGTTATTGGTGGTTTTTGCGTAAACACCCGGAGAAAATATTTTATTCGGATACAATCGTCCACCGTCCGATAATAAATAATCATCTTCTTCTGGAGTTCGTATTTCTACAATTTTATAGAGCGGACCAACATGCCACCATGCTACTTTTCCATTTACTTGACTTACACTATCCAACCGCGCTTCTAAATAACCCGACTCTTGAAATCCCATTAAACTTTTTCGCAGTTGATTTACGATTGTTAATGAATCCTTACTATTCTTTGACGATTTAGCATACGTCGAAAATGCTTTCTCCAACACATTTTTTTGATCCATTTCCATCGATTGAAAAGACAATATGGATTGAGCAGACCCATCTGCAAAAAACAAAAGCACAAATGCGACGATGAAAAAATATTTTTTCAAATTACACATCGGCATAAAAACAGATTGCAACTTCATCCCTATTTCTCCGAATTAAGATTCCACTGAATGGGTGATTTTCCAATCGACAACAAATAATCATTCGTCTTCGAAAAATGTTTGCAGTTTTTAAATCCACCACGCGCTAAGGGAGATGGATGTGGCGCTTCTAAAACCAAATGACGCGAGCGATCAATTCTTTGACCTTTCTTTTGAGCATAATTCCCCCACAACAAGAATACAATTCCTTCCAACTCATCCGAAATTTTTTGGATGATGGCATCTGTAAACTGCTCCCATCCTTTCCCTTGATGGGAACCTGCCTCGTGTGCTCTCACCGTTAAAGTAGCATTCAATAATAGAACTCCTTGCTCCGCCCAAGACTCCAGATTTCCTTGTGCTGGTATTTCAAAACCGAGATCATCCTTTAACTCTTTAAATATATTTAGGAGTGAAGGTGGTTTCCGAACTCCATCAGCCACCGAAAAACACAATCCATTAGCCTGACCTTCACCATGATAAGGATCCTGGCCAAGAATTACCACTTTTATATTGTTAAACGGTGTTCTATTAAATGCAGCAAATATTTGGTCTTTAGGTGGAAAAATCACCTGTTCATTATCGAATACATCCATTAAAAACCGATTCAAGGAAATGTAATATTCTTTAGAATATTCCTCTTGAAAGGTGCTTTCCCAAGTCTTTTCAACCAAAAAAGCCTTCATATTAAGAGAAAGCGATGGAGAAATAGGAGTTGTCATGTGTCGAAATTAGCTTCTTTAACGAAATTCTCCGAAAAAAAATGTGGAAACCATTAAAAATCAAAAAAATGAATAATAAATAACAAATCGAGCGCAATTACGTTTTATTAACTATTCAGCCTTATAAGATTTTTAAATAATTACCGATAATAGCATAAAAATTAGTTTATTTTGCAGAACAATTGATAATACGAAATAGAAATGCGTCAAAAATTAGCCTTCCTCATCCTTGGTGTCCTCTTTATTGCAGTAGCATCATGCAAGACAAAAGAAAGATGTCCTGCTTACGGTCAACATATTAAGGCACAAGAGCACCGTCCATCTTAAAATTGAGCGCTCATGTATGAGGTTTTTTCGATCTCATTCTATCTAGTCTATTATCCTTTTCCAGCTATTTTTATTTGTATAGTCTGATTTATCTTTTTTGATAAATTACTTCCGTCTCTTCTCACTCTCCCCTCGACAAACTGCCATCGACAAGCTCAAGCAACTCAGGGAGCACT
Source organism: Bacteroidota bacterium (assembly GCA_031411335.1). Classification (GTDB taxonomy): domain Bacteria; phylum Bacteroidota; class Bacteroidia; order AKYH767-A; family OLB10; genus JAJTFW01. The sequence continues at coordinate 1,208 of JANOAX010000187.1, read as the reverse complement.
CCACTCTCCCCAATGGCATTATGTTAATAAATATTGACCCAGAATGGGTCTAATGTTTATAGAGAAGATGTGGTATGTTGTTGTTCGACCCCTTCGGGGTCGTATGTTTATTATTCGGTCTTTTTTCTATAAACTTGTGATGCCTTCGGCATCTTGCAGATTAGCTTTACGACAGGGCGCTTGCATTCTCCCCTGAAGTACTCCGCTACGCTGCGACTTCAGGGCAAGCCCTCTCCTCCTCTCCTCGCGATACTTCGCGATCTCCTACTCTCCTCGCGATACTTCGCGATCTCCGACTCTCCCACTCTGCAAACTTGTTTCGCTCTATGGCATTGCCTACTTTTGCCCCACTGAATACAATCAGTTAAGAATAATTACATCTTAATTTTTGTTTCGTTGTCCATCATCCTCCATGAAAAAACAAATCGTTTTTACTTGGCTTTAAAATCCCGCAATGCTGCAGGACAAGTTTGAACACGAAGCATAAGAACAATAATACTAGGTTGAAAATACAAGATGGAATTTGAAGTTGAAAAGCAAGAGATCGAACGGTTTTTGAGTTTAAAAGACCATGATAAGCTGGAGGCTTTTTTAGAAGGCTGGTCTCCGCAGGATCTTGCTATGCTACTTCAAGATCTTGAACCTGCTGATCAAGCGATGATTTTTTCGGCTGTTGATCGAGAGCAGGCTTATGAAACTTTTGAATTATTAGATTTAAATGATCAGGTAGTTTTAATTAGTGTTTTGCGAAATCGTCAACTTCAGTTAATTCTGAATGATATGTCGGCGGATAATCGAACCGCATTACTTGAACAATTAGAAACCGATCAACTCAACAAACTTCTTACACTACTAACGCAAAAAGAAAGAAGAGTTGCTCTTTCTCTTTTAGGATATCCAGAAGATTCTATCGGACGTTTGATGACGCCTGATTACGTGACTGTGAAAAGTAATTGGACCGTACGCGAAGCATTAGATCATATTCGAAAAGTGGGAGAGAAAAGTGAGACCCTAGATGTGATTTACATTGTTGATGATACAGGATATCTCATCGATGATATTCGATTAGGCGAAATATTATTAGCGGAAGATCATATCTTAATTCATGATATTTTAGATGGTTCCTTTTCATCATTGCTCGTAACCGATGATGAAGAAGTTGCAGTAAGAGCATTCTCGAATACCACTCGAGTTGCGATGCCGGTAAC
>JANOAX010000186.1:0-6173 GCA_031411335.1 Bacteroidota bacterium | reverse complement strand
ATGTGAGTTTCCTTGCTCCTTCGCCAGACTCAATCCTTCCATCAACACTTGCCTGGCCTCTTCCTTTTCTTGTTCTTGATAGTACAAAAGTCCTAGCTGATAATACAACGCTAGATAATTTGGATCATTTTTCTTTAATAGCTCAAGCTCTTCAATGGCTTGTTTTCTGGAAGATGGGTCACTCGCATACTCAAGAGCTAAGGCATATCTACAAAAAGAATCTGTTGGATCATCAACTAATATTTCCTGCAATTGTTGAATACGTTCTTGATTCATAGGAATGCAAAAGTAGCATTGACATTGTAATTATTTCAATTCTTTTCGCCAAGATATTTAATCTTTATTTCGAATTCCACAAGATTTTTGGGCTAATCAAGATGTGTAATCGTATTTACGATTTCTACATCTTGATACAATTGACAAGCATATCAATTTACTCAAATATTATTGTAAGGATAAACACAAATCTAATTGGCTATTTGTTGAGTATAGAGTAGATTTGCACTTTGAAAAAAAGATAAGAAATGAAAGTACTAGTTTGCATCAGTAACGTTCCCGACACCACCACCAAAATCAACTTTAACGATGACAAAACTTCGTTTAATGCCGCTGGTGTTCAGTTTATTATAAATCCTTACGATGAAATTGCCTTAACCAGAGCCTTGGAATTAACCGAAGCACAAGGTGGAACCGTAACGGTTATTAATATTGGTGACCCTAGTACTGATGGAACGATTCGGAAAGCGTTGGCTATTGGGGCAACGGATGCGGTACGGATCAACAGTGTTCCTCGTGATGCATTTTTTGTTGCTACACAAATAGCAGCTTATGCTAAAGATCAAGGCTTTGATTTGATTTTAACAGGACGTGAATCCATCGATTATAACGGCGCTCAGGTGGCTTCCTTACTTGGAGAAATGCTTGATCTTCCCAGTATATCGATCGTAAAATCTTTACAGGTTGATGGTGGAACAGCTACTTTGGAAAGAGAAATTGAAGGAGGAAAAGAAGTAATTTCCTGTCCTCTTCCACTCATTGCAAGTGCATCAGAAGGAATGTCAGAGCCTCGAATTCCAAACATGAGAGGAATCATGAGTGCCCGTACTAAACCATTAACGGTTGTGGAACCTGTAGAAGTTCCAAATTTGCAAAATATCATCAAGTTCGAAAAGCCAGAAGCTCGTGGACAGGTGAAATTGGTGAATGCCGATGAGGTGAACAAACTCGTCGACTTACTCCATTCAGAAGCAAAGGCTATTTAATTTAATCCAGAAAACACAAGAACATGTCAGTACTTATATACGCCGAAAACAGTAAAGGGAAATTAAAGAAGTCGAGTTTTGAAGCTGCATCCTACGCCTACTCCGTTGCGAGCATGATGAACACCGATGCTTATGCCATTTCTATTGGAGAAGTATCGAATGAAGAATTAGAAAAGCTTTCCAAATATGGCATCAAGAAAATCTTGACGGTGAATACCGCTCAGATGCATAGTTTCGTCAACCAAGCTTATGCTTCAGTGATTGCAGAGGCGGCTAAATCTCTTTCTTCAGATGTAGTGATTTTATCCGCTACATTTTCTGGCAAAGCATTAGCACCACGTTTAGCTGTAAAATTACAAGCTGCTTATGTGGATGGCGCTATCAGTCTTCCAACCAACGATGGTGCTTTTACTGTTCGCAAAGGAGCTTTTTCAGGAAAAGCTTTTGCAGATGTGAGTATGAGCGCTACAAATAAAATTATAGCCATCAATCCCAACTCATTTCCAATTGCTGAAAATGCACAGACTGCCGTGGTTGAAACGTTTGTTCCTATTGTCAAAGACACGGACTTCCGTACCATCGTTAAAGAAATTATTCAGGCTGCTGATAAAGTTTCCTTACCAGAAGCGGAGATCGTTGTTTCGGCAGGTCGCGGATTAAAAGGTCCGGAAAACTGGGGAATGATTGAAGAATTAGCCGATTTGTTAGGTGCAGCTACAGCTTGCTCTAAACCGGTAAGTGACGCACATTGGCGTCCGCATAGTGAACACGTTGGTCAAACTGGAATTGCGGTAAGTCCGAATTTATACATTGCTATTGGCATCTCTGGGGCTATCCAGCATTTAGCAGGAGTTAGTTCTTCAAAGGTTATTGTTGTCATTAATAAAGATCCTGAAGCGCCTTTTTTCAAAGCAGCCGATTATGGTATTGTTGGAGATGCATTTGAAGTGGTTCCTAAATTAATTGCTGCCGTAAAAGAGTTCAAAGCAACCCACGCTTAATTTTTTTTATTACCTTCACATAGCTTAATATGAAAAAGATTAAACTGGAGATTATTGGACTTTCGTATAGTCAAACGCAGAGTGGTGCTTATGCATTAATACTCGGCGAGACAGATGGAAAGAGAAGATTACCTATTATTATTGGAGGGTACGAAGCGCAAGCTATTGCGGTGGAATTGGAAAATATGCAGCCTTCTCGCCCACTTACTCATGATCTTTTTAAGAATTTTTCGGATGAATATGGAATCAAAATCGATGAAGTGATTGTCTATAATTTGAAAGAAGGTATTTTCTATGCTAAGTTAATTTGCAATAACGAAAATGGGGATGTAAGGGAAATTGATGCTCGCACTTCAGACGCCATTGCAATGGCAGTACGATTCAATTGCCCTATCTATACCTATGAATTTATTCTCGCCTCGGCAGGTGTAATGCTTGATGAAGGAGAAAGTACAGAAGACATTAAACCAAAAAGTATCCCAAAGAAAAGCAGTTCAAAAAAAGCTGCGAGCAGTGAAAATTCATATGGAAATTTAAGTACTGAAGAATTAAAGGAGTCGTTGATGAGGGCGATTGATGAAGAAGCCTATGAAACGGCTTCCAAAATCAGAGATGAACTTACTAAAAGATCAAAGTCGTCGGAGCAGTAATTGAACTTTTTAAGGACTTTGGTATTCAAGTAAAAATTACTTTTTAGCAAATTCATTTTGCTTTTCAGGTGTTTTTTGATTTTCGATTTATTAGTGACTTGTAATTAGATATTTACTTAATTCGCCTCGAACATTTCAGTTAAAATTCCGTTTAACCATCATTAACTTAAAAAAATATGAAATCATCTACCCCTACTCTACTTTCTTTTTTCATGCTCTTGAGCTTTTCATCTTTAGCACAATGGTCGTGGCAGCACCCTAATCCACAAGGAAATAAAATTTTAAAATTTAGTTTTTTAAATACTTCAACGGGTTGGGCTGCTGGCGAAAAAGGAGCCGTTATCAAAACAAACGATGGTGGAACAACATGGACTCCGCAGTATGTAAATACTTCTTTAGGAATTAATGAAATTCAATTTCCTGATAGTCTTTATGGATATTGTGGTGCCGGAAGTGATTTGTATACTACAACGAATAGCGGACTAACTTGGAATGTAAATTATCGTTTTCCCAATTTTATCATCTCCGCATTGCACATGTACAACAGAGATAGTGGACTCATCGCCTTAACTAACGGAACAAGTTCTTCTAAACTTTACAGAACCATCAATAAAGGTGCTATATGGACCATTGTTTTAAACAGTACACTTGGTGACATCAACGATATTCATGTAATGCCAAGTGGAAATGGAATTTTGGCGGGCACAAATGGATTGGTGATGAAAACTACTGACTATGGTAACTCATGGTCTACATTGACACTCGGTTCTGGAGATGATTTAGTGGATGTGAGTATGCCTACAAACAACGACATCTACTTAGCGTCTGCTAATTCAATTTATATCAGCAACAATGGAGGAACTAATTTTTCTCCAATTACCAATCCGGGTCAATCCAATGGAGCCAATTTATTATCTCTTGATTTTGGAAATAATTTAAAAGGTATAGCAGGATGTGAATATGGAAATGTTTATTCTACTGTTGATGGTGGCCAAACTTGGGCACCCTACTCAACGTTTACTTGGTTTGATGTGAATACAGTTATTGCAAATACAGGTTCAAACTATTTCATTGGTGGTTCATTTGGAACCATTCAAAAAACAAATAATTCAGGAACGAATTGGACAGATCTGTCTAGTCGAATTGCTGAATACCCGCTTCAAGCAGTGGAAACTGTTAATTCGACTACAGCATTTGCTGCAGGATTTGCAGGAACCATCTTAACAACAGCAAATGCCGGAACTACTTGGACTACTCAAAACAGTAATGCAGGAGGAGAAGATTTATACGATATCCACTTTGTAAGCACCACGATAGGACTTGCTATTGGAACGAATGGAACTATTGTAAAAACTACGGATGGTGGCGTAAACTGGAATTTTATTTTCAGTGGAATTGGAGAAAGTCTTTATGGCATTGCACCATCTGGTGGAGGTAAAATTTATATTTGTGGTGCCGATGGTAAACTCGCCTATTCCATCAATAATGGAGATACCTGGATCGATACTCCCACTTCTTTTTCTGGCATTGGATATAACTTCAGAGAAATTCAATGTTTTGGTACTGACACCATCGTAATTGCTACGGATCAGCCTTATTTAATTACAACGTATGACAACGGTCTTTCGTGGAATTTGGTTAACAACGGAAGTGCATTTGAATGTACAGCCATGTATTTTCGTAATTCTATGAATGGATGGGTTGGAACATTTATTGGTGAAGTTTACTCCACTACAGATGGCGGAACGAACTGGACCTTGGATGCTCAGCCCTCCAGCAATGAATACATCGGATGCATCAAATTTACTGATCCACAAAATGGATGGTTTACATCTGGTAATGAAATTTATCGAACTGCTAGTGGTGGTGCAGCTTGGAGCCGTGAAATTAATCCCAATAAAGATCCTATTCAAGATATTGATATTTTATCAGGTACAAAAGCTTTAGCCGTGGGAGATGGATTATCGAACATCCTCGTTCGTAACAACGATATGCAATTAAGTTTGCCTTCTTATATATTATGTACTGACAATAGTTATACACTTGCCATCAATGCCATTGGAACTTGGAATTTGGGCAACCAATTCAGAATAGAATTATCAGATGAGATCGGTGATTTTTCATTTCCTACCACCTTAGGTTCTGTAAGCGCAACAGGAACTACAGCAGTACAAATTAATGTTCCTAATGGTTTAATCGATGGTAGTGATTATCTAATTCGTGTATTTTCTAGCCGACCACCCATGTGGAGTCCAGTAAATTCGTTACCACTTACCATCAGAACTTCTCCGGATGCCTATATTGCTCCGGGTGGACCAACATCTTTTTGCATTGGATCTTCGGTTACCTTGTACGCTTTCACAGGGACTAACTGGGTTTACCAATGGTACAAAGACGGTGTGTTACTTACCGGAGCAACGGCAGATACATTAGTAGTAGATAGTACCGGCGATTATACAGTTCAAGTTAGTGATGGCCTGTGTAGTCTCACTTCTCCTATTACAGATGTACTGGTAGTGAATTGTAGTGGAATTGCAGAAAATGGAAATCAACTTTACTATTTAGTTTATCCAAATCCCACTCGCGATATACTTACTTTAGAAAATAGGAATTTCCAAGAAATTGATCGTATTCAAATTTCAGATATTACTGGGCGAATTGTTAAAACGATCACAAACATCAATACACAGAAATTAGAAATTTCAGTTTCTGATTTGTCGAATGGAATTTATCACATCACTATTTTAGGTGAACGTCCGGCACTCGTAAAGTTCATCAAGATGTAATCAAAGAAATATTATAATTTGGAAGAGCTAAGGAATCTTTTTCTTTAGCTCTTTTTTATTAGTTCAATTGTTCTTTTTAATGTTTTGAACGAATCTTACTCCTCCTACTATTACCAGAAAATTAATTGAAGATAAACCTTGGCATCCCTTTAGAATGACCAACTAGCATTCAACATTTATTTTCCGATTTATTAAATGTTACTGCTAAAATAGAGTTTATAAAATTGCTCGCTAAGGCGCAAAGTCGCAAAGAATTATAATTAATAATAATCAATATTTATTGTTTTTTATTCTATTATAACACTGCGAATGCTAATGAAATATGCGAAAACCTTTGCTTTCCCTTTGCGGCTTTGCGCCTTAGCGAGAAAATTTAGCAATGCGTAGCCTCTGCAAGAAAATCTAGCTTAGCGCAGCCTCAGCAATTTTATTAGACATTTTATCATTAAAACTTGAAAATACTAATCTCATTTT
>JANOAX010000185.1:0-9694 GCA_031411335.1 Bacteroidota bacterium | reverse complement strand
GTACAATTCAGCATTCGCAATTTTATATGTTATTTCCGATAACTGTTCTCTTAGCTTGGATAGTTTTGCATTTACTTCGAGAATGTTTTTTTTCATCTCGATTTTTTGCTCCACTTTCTTTAGTGCCGCACGCGATGCATCTAACGATTCCTCTTGCTTCTGACGATCAGCGGTAACATTCTCCTTCGATTCAGCTACGAACTTGGCTTGTTCGTAATAGTTGATGATTTTATTTTGAGAACTATAATCTCTCAATCGATCTTCCGATTGTCTTAATCTCAATGCAGCTAATCGTAGTTGTTCTTCAAAATAGTTAACGACGTTGTTGGTTTCTTGTCCTTTGATGCCTTTGTAGCGGGAAATAACAACATCTACTATGAATTGAAGTGTTTGTTGGCATACAGCAGGATCATTGCTTTTATAGGAGATCTCAATCATGTCACTGGATTGCTTTCTCAAAGCACTCATGTTCGCTGAAATCACATCTAAACTATAAATACTGCCCGCAGAAGTGAGCAGTTGAACGATTTCATTGTTTTCCTTGGCTTTCTTAAAGCTTTCAATCTTGAAAAAGGTGAGTTCTTCCGACCCCTTTACGATCAATTGTAATCGCAATTTTTCAGGAATCGACTCATGAATTTTATTGAAATTTTCTTCTGAAAGTTCTTTGTAACTGGGTTTTTTAATCAGCAAATGTTTTGCTAGCAATCGCATTCCCACTTCTTCAATGGATTCTCTGGATTTGATGGTGGCCATTAAATTGTCAAACGCATTGTTGACAGCAAAATAATCTACACGATCATTTTCACCAGAGGTTATACCATATCCACTGGCAATTCCAGTATAAACTTGTGTATTAGAAACATATTCCTTCTTGGTATTGCGAGTTAGAAAAAACACGACTCCCGCTGTAAGCAGCGGGAACAAAACTAGTAGTTTCCAGTTTCTAAATATAATCCGAATAAATTCAAGAAGGTTCACTTTATCTAACTAAGGTATCTAATCGCTTTCCTAATAATTTTTCTAATTGCTGAAAGTTGGTATAAAAATCTTTTTTAGAGATTTCATAATCAGCTTCAGCTTTGGTAGCTATCGCTGAAACAGAGGAGAAATCGGCAATGGAGATGTCTCCCTGGGAGAATTGTTTATCTGCCATATCCAATAGTAATCGACTAGTTCCACGCGAGGCACTTGCAATCATCATCATCCGATGCGCTGTCAACATATTGTTATACTCATAAACGACCTGTCGGGATACATCCATTTTAATTTTTTCCCAAGTTTGTCTTCTTACCTCTAACTCTTGTTTGTAAACATTGATTCTACTCGTTCTTCCAAAGAGTAGGAACAAAGGGACATTCACGTTTAGCGCCAATCTATATCCAGTTTGTACTGTAGCCGATTGGATAGCTTCCGGCTCTTGATTGGTGTTGTAAAGTGAATTTTGATTGCCTAAGGATTGGGTGAAAGTTCCAAACACTCCATTCTGCCATTCTCGACGAGCAAATTTTATTTGCTGTGTGCCCGCTTCAATCAAAGCATCTTGCGCTTTCATCGTTGGACTATTTAACGCTGCAATGGTAATAAGGCTATCTAAAGGAACTAATTGATCTCTTAAATCTTTGGTGAGGTCGATGGTTTTTATGGCCGTATGATCTCCATTGGTTACGATTAATGCCATATCATTCTCATTTTCCTTTTCTGTAGCCTGTGCACATGTAATCTGAGAAGTTGAGAATCCAAGTAGGATGGTAATGGCGAATGAAAGGAAATATTCCCTTTTGAGTAACATGATTAAACGTTTTCGCTTTGTAACATCGCTGGAAAAGTTTTTAAAATAATTTTGATGTCTAATAAGATGGAATGATTAAGTGCATAATTATTATCGAGAGCGATTCTTTCTTCTTCTGACATATCTTTTTTACCTCGCTTTGTCACTTGCCATAATCCAGTCAGACCAGCAGGTGCAAGGAAACGGAAGGCTCTAATGTCTGTGGTTAACAATTCAGCTTCGTAAAGCGGAAGTGGACGATTGCCCACAAGTGACATATCTCCTTTAAGAATATTTATCAATTGTGGCAATTCATCAATGGAAGAATTACGCAAGAACTTTCCGATACGTGAGATGCGCGGATCATTTTTTGCTTTGAAAAAGATTCCTTGCTTTTCTACATCTTGTAAAAAGAAATAAAAGTTTTCACAGTATTGCTTACTATCGGAATACATGATGGGTGAACAAGCTTTGCCGAGTCTTTCACAATCAGGACAACTTGTAGGAATTTCAATGGCAGGACCCTCAGCATATAGATTGAGATGAGTCATGTTTCCAATACTTTTATCGGCACCGGGAATCATGGTTCTGAACTTTAATAAATCGAAAATTTTATAATTGGATCCCACTCTTTTTGAACGATACATGATTGGACCTTTTGATTCCATTCGAATAGCAATGGCAGTAATCAAAAGAACCGGAGAAGCCATCAATAAAACTACTGAAGAAAAGCTGATGTCAATTAGCCTTTTTACAATTAAACTTCTTCGACTGTATAGCGAAAGCAAGGAAAATCTTCCATGCTTGTGTGTAAATAAATGTATCACTTGAAATACGGTAGTTACTACTTTTTCTGTAGCTACCACATCTAAATACCCTGCATTTTGAAATTGATTAATATTGGAACGATCGGGTTTGTCTGCGTATCCAATCACAATGGTTTTACGGAAAGCAGGCTTTGCACGAATAATTTTCATCGTATCCCCCGCCATTTCATCCATTGTGTAAACAGGTGTTACAAGAATATCCGGAATTTGATCCTGTCGCATAAAGTCAAACGCAGCATCTAAATCTGCAAAACTATTGACTTGATGTTTTGGAAAGGCTTCCTCTAATTTCTCTTGCGCAGCTACTTGCGGATGGATATATACTACTTTCATACAATTTTATACTGCGTTTATGCAGCTTGAGATCTTCTAAAAATTGACTGAATTCTAATTAATAATTCTTCAGGATTAAATGGTTTTTGAAGATAATCATCAGCTCCTGCAGCAAACGATTTAATTCGATCTTCACTCTTTTGTTTACTAGATAACATAATGATGGGAACTGCCTGCATTCCGGGTTGTTTTCGAATATTCTCGGTGAGTTCATAGCCATTAATCATGGGCATATCAATATCAACCAAGATAAGGTCGGCAATATTGCCCTCTTTGAACCAACTCATGGCTTCATAGCCATTATCTTTTGTAAAAACGGTGTAGTCGTCCGATAAAAAATTATCAAGAAGCATTCTGATGCTTAATTCATCATCGACAACCAGTATTCTTTTTTTCATGGGTCTAGTTTATAAGATGTGTTTACGTAAGTTATTTACCAAAGGTTCTGATTTTGTAAAAAGTATCCGCTTTCTTCAGTTCCGTCAGTGTTTTCTCAATTTCTAATTTAATCAATGGCCATTTTTTTATGATTTCCGATTGTGCTTGTTCATCCGAAGCATGGTTTTCTATCCATTTCATCTCATTTTCTAAATGAGAATTCCCCGACATGTTCATATTAGGTATCAGTTTGTGCGAAAACTTATTTACCGAAATCCAATCTTCTTGCTGAATAGCATGGTTTAATTCTTTAATAGTAGGTGGTACGGTGTCAATAATGGCTTGGAGCATTTTAACAATAAAACTTTCTTTTCCGCGGGAGAAACTTTGTAGCACATGTAAACTTGCATGTTCAAATTGAATATCTGGTAGGGTAGTTTTCGGAGTGATTACTTTTGGAGTAGGTATTTCATCATCAATGTTATACTCAGTTTTGTCAATCTGTTGTGTAATGAGTTTATAAAGCTTATTCGAACTGTAGGGTTTGAAAATAACATCGTTCATTCCATACTCTTTGAATTTTATTTCATCTCCATTTTTTGCATTTGCTGTAATTGCTATAATGGGTATGTTTTGTTTGTGTTTTGGGAATTGATTTCTGATAATATGAGTCGCATCAATTCCATCTAAAATAGGCATTTGAATATCCATCAAAATAATATCATAATCTTTTTTGTGATACAATTCAATCGCAATTTGCCCGTTGTCTGCGATATCCAATGTAGCTCCCCATTCTGTGATTAATTCAGAGGCAAAAAGCTGATTTACTCGGTTGTCTTCCGCTAAAAGAATATTTACACCTTTTAATGTTCCTTCAAAGCTGTTTTCAGGGGAACTTGCGATCACAATTGAATCTGGGTTTGATTTTTCAAATAATAATTCAAATGAAAATGAACTGCCTTTTTCATATACACTTTCTAAATGAATATTACTATTCATAAGTGTAAGTAAGTCTTTCACTATGGTTAATCCCAGCCCAAGACCTCCGTGCAGTCGGCTTGATTCATCGTTGGCTTGTGTGAATGCTTCAAATATGTTTTGAAGTTTGCTAGATTGAATTCCCATGCCGGTGTCTGACACAGAGAATCGAATATGGCAATCTGTACTGGTTTCAGCAATTAGATCGGCCGAAAAAGAAATTTTTCCACTTGCTGTAAACTTAATGGCATTGCTTATTAAATGCATCAGCACTTGATTAAGTTTGTTTGCATCACCAATCAAGAAAGGATTAATTTCATCATCAATAAAACTGATTAACTCTATTTTCTTGTTCTGTGCATTGGGTTTGAAAGTATGATTAAGGTTATAAAAAAGATTTGTTAAATCGAATGGTGCATTTCGGAGTTTGCTTCTACCTTCTTTAAGCTTACTGAAGTCAAAAATATCGTTGAACAATAAAAGCAAATTTTCTGCACTCTGCTTTACAGAATGAGCATATTTGTGTTGCTGGTCATTCAGTGGTGATTTAAGTAGAAGTTTAGTGAGTCCTACGATGCCATTCATGGGCGTTTTTATTTCATGACTCATGTTAGCAAGAAATAGTTCCTTGATTCGATTAGATTCTTCTGCAACTTGCTTTGCCTTCTTTAAATCATTTTCTGCTAATAGACGGTTTGTAATGTCTTGTGAAAAGGCAATAACATAATCATCTTCTCCTTCTTCTGTTACTTTGTAGTTTTTATAAAGTAAACTAAGTCTATTGTTTGATTTGCTTACTACTTGTTGAATTCCTTCTTGAACATGATTGGATTGCAATCTTGCTAGATATTCTGTCTTAAATTGTGAACGATATTCTTCAGGCATAAAATCCGATATTCGCTTTCCAATAAGTTCGTGCGATTCGTACTCTAAAATTTCACATCCTGCAGGATTCATAGAAAGTATAACGCCTGTCATATCATGCGTGCAAATAATAGCCTGACTATAATTGACTAAATCACGATTCCTTTTTTCACTTTTAATAATTTCTTGTTCGTAAATTTTACGCGTGGTTACATCATTAAAAAGTATCAAATAAGCCGTCTTTTTTGAATTGGGATTAATCATGGGAGTGGCAGTTCCTTCTAACCAAATGGATTGACCATTTTTGTTGTAGTACCTAATTTCTCCTTGCCATGTCTTCCCATTTAGTAGCGACTTTTTTGCTTGCTCTATTGTAGCATGTTGGTCTTTTGAAAGTAAATCCCACGTATAACAATTAGTGATATCTTCCGATTTTAAATTGAGAAGTATTTCTAATTTTCTATTGATCGAAACAATTTTCCCTGATTTGTCAAGAATAGCCGATAAGCTCGATTCATTGATGGCATGCTTGATATTAGCATTCTCAACGCTTGATTCTTCTTTGAATAATTGAAAAATATTGTCAATTGTCTTGTTCTTGATATCATCTTTCACATAGGAAGCTGATATCGCTGCAAGAAAATTATCCATTTCTGGATGGGTTGGAAGATGGTTGCCAAAGTACTTAGCAAGTTGTCGTTGTAGTAAAGGATGCATAAGACATTATTCTTGCATCTTCTACGCTAAGCCTTGAAAATTGTTACTCGAAATGAGTGGAAGTCACTGCTGTTTCTTCAGTAAAAAAATAGTATTCTATTTAACTTGATAAATGGAATAGCTCTATTGTATAATCTTGAAAATCAATATTATAAATCTTAAATAATGGCGTGCCTAATTTTAAGCAATTGTTGCAATAGCGCTTCAACTTTGTCCAATGCAATCATGTTCGCACCATCACTTAGTGCTTCAGCAGGATTAGGATGAGTCTCCAGGAAAATTCCATCCGCACCCGTTGCAATAGCAGCCTTTGCAATGGTTGCTATCAGCTCTGGACGACCACCCGTCACACCAGAACTTTGATTAGGCTGTTGAACACTGTGTGTGATATCCATAACAACAGGATAGCCAAAATTTTTCATGATAGGAATTCCTCTGTAATCAACAACCAAATCTGAATAGCCTAAAGAAGTTCCTCTTTCAGTAAGCATGATATTGCTATTTCCTGAATTAAAAATTTTCTCCACTGCAAATTTCATTGCTTCAGGAGAAGAAAATTGCCCCTTTTTTACATTTACCACTTTATGGGTTTTCGCTGCAGCAACCAATAAATCTGTTTGTCGACATAAAAATGCTGGAATTTGAAGTATATCTACATACTCTGCTGCAATGGCTGCTTCATGGCTTTCATGTATATCGGTGAGTAATGGGAGATTTAATTCTTTTCCCACCTTACTCAAAATTCCTAAAGCTAGTTCATCTCCCATACCCGTATATGAATCGATGCGTGTGCGATTTGCCTTACGAAAGGAAGCTTTAAAAATAAAAGGAATTCCTAATCGATTAGTGATTTGCTGTAATTTGTGCGCTGTTTGATAAGTGATTTCTTCACTTTCAACTACACAGGTACCAGCAATTAGGAAAAAACTTTTAGTGTCGGTATTCTTTAAATGCGGGATATGTGGATACATCTTTTTTTGCAAAGATAAGAAAGGTTTTAGGAAGAGGGCTCTTGCATTGAAACGATGTTTATCAACCCAATAATTGCCTCTTATCTATTGAATACTAGCTTTCTGAAGTTTCTACTCTACAAAAAGCACCAAGCCTTTTAGATACTCCGCTTCGGGATGATAGATGCTTACAGGATGGTCTGCAGGTTGTGTGAGTTGATGTAGTATTTTAACTTCTCGCTGAGCTTGAATGGCCGATTGAAAAATTATTTTGCGAAACAATTCTTTGTCTACAGCTTGAGAACAACTGAATGTAAATAATAGGCCACCCGATTTAATATGTTTTAATCCTTCGGTATTTAGATTACGATAACCAATCATCGCATTACTTACTTGATTTAGATGTTTGGCAAAGGCCGGTGGATCCAGAATGATAATATCATATTGCATTTCCAATTGACGTAAATAAGTCATTACATCCGATGTACTCGATTGATGCTTCCCTTGAAATTGATTTAATGTAACATTGTATTCTAGTCCCTCTATAGCTCGTGCAGAACTATCCACTGAATGAACTTCCGCAGCGCCTCCTTGTAAAGAAGCAAGTGAGAATCCTCCAGTATAAGCAAATGTATTTAACACCTTTTTGCCTTTTGAATAGTGTTTAAGTAATTGCCGATTGTCACGTTGGTCGAGGAAGAATCCTGTCTTTTGTCCATTTACAAAATCAACTGAAAGTTTTATTCCGTGCTCAAGTACGGTTTCATTTGGCTGGTAATTTTCTCTTTGAGCAAGAAAAATATTTTCAGGTTTTTCATGTCCATGTTTGGCCATGGTTTCTGCACTTTTATCGTATACGGCATCAATGAATGGCATCTCCTCTAAAATTAATTGTGCTAAAAATGATTTGATTGATTGCATTCCTAAAGTATAACTTTGAAGTACTACCGTGTTTCCATACACATCAGCAATAAGTCCGGGCATACCGTCACCCTCACCATGAATAAGTCGAAAGGAATTCGTTTCTAGATTCGGAAATGATAATACATTTCGCAGTGTTAAACATTTTTTGATCTTTTCTCTAAAGAAAACATCATCTACTAATTTTTCATCAAAATCAAAACAACGTATACTTATCGTTCCACGTTGAAAATGTCCAGTGGCTAAATATTCGCCTTTTGCTGAATGTACTTGAACTATATCGCCATTGTTTAAGATAGCGGGTTCGTTTGCTATGGCACCACTGAAAACCCATGGATGCTTTTGAAGGAGTGATCTTTCTTTACCTTTTTTTAATTGGATAACAGGGTAGGGGAGCGACATATTTTACTGTACGAACGAATCTATTTTTAGAAGGATAAAACTTGGAATGTTTTACTTACCGTATGCTTGTTATCACTTTGAATTCTTGCTACAAATATTCCTTTTTGACCTTTGTGTGGTGTCCAGATGTATGGTTGGTTATTCTTGATTTGTGTGTTCAAAATATTTTTACCTTCTGCATTGAATATTTCTAAAGTAAATTGTAGATTTTCTGTTCCTTCAGATTTGAAATTTACATTTCCAGTAGATGGGTTTGGCCAAATTTGTAAATCCATTTGGTTTGGGTTAGATGGATTTGACAATCCTGTTGTAAAATCACGATAGCCCATGGCATATTCTCCTCTCTTGAGCGTGTCGATAGTCATACTACCTACTTTGTCGAATTTATTTCCAGTGGTTAAGGTGTATCCATTCACAATTTGCCAATCATCTTTTACACTACTTCTGTAAAATAAAACTAAACTGTCTTCGTTTCCTGTGATCAAATTATTATCGAGATGTCCTGCAGTAGCATTGGTAGATCCGTTGTAATTTAAAGTAACCTTGGCTAAAAATCCAGGTTTGAAAATTCCGTCAAATTTCCAATAACGATAATCGCTTAATCGAATGCCCGGATGATTACTTACGTTTTTAAAGGGATCTGGTTTTACCCAATGAAGTTCAGCTCGCACAGTACTCGTATCTCCTCCAGTAGTAATAACATTTACATTGCTGTAAGTGTCAAAAAACGAATTTGTACCAATGATAAAGAGTTTTTTCTCATAATCAGAAATGGCATCTCCCATGTGATCGTTTCGATCAATCGAATACCATGTAGGAGTAAATGTCAATGTAACAGGATAAGAATTTGTTGCATTGTCCATTAACAAAATAAGGGTAGTGTCATTTACCCCATCCGTGAAGTTCACTTCGACTTTCATTTCATAAATCGCCGAATTCCCTTTACTCTTCTGACGAGTATGTAAATTATATTGATGCGTTGCTAAGTTGACCACTTCTAATGAATCAATGTCGAAATGTGGAAAGCCGGGTGTAAATACCCAATCGTCAAAGAAACGATTCATGTTTATGCCACTGCTCGTAGTAAGTTCATCTCTTAAATGATAACTGTTCACCGAGCTATTTCCTCGGTTATTCATGAAATCTCTGCATCCTTCAAAGAATAAAGAGTCCTGCATGTAAAAACGTAATGTATGTGCCACATCAGCTCCCTTATTGTATACAGTAGGACCATAGGTATGTGCATGCGGAATATTGATGAGTGGTAAATATCCATTGTCTGTAATATGCGCAAACTGTAATACCTTTCTGTGGTTAGTTCGAAACCAAGTTCGATAGGCATCTTTTCCATATAATTTTTCGGTGACATATGCTTCATTAAAGCTTGCAAATCCTTCGTTTAGCCACATATCGCCTTCCGACTCACAGGTAGTCCAATCACCCCACCACATATGCGCTAATTCATGCGCCCACAATGTTTCGTAGGTGAGTGATCCATTGACATAAGCAGTACCAATATGAATACTTGTTGCATGTTCCATCGCCCCTGAGTT
>JANOAX010000184.1:0-11876 GCA_031411335.1 Bacteroidota bacterium | reverse complement strand
AAACAATGTAGAGAAGAATAGCTTTAATGACAAAAAGCACCATAGCTTTTTGTTTAGGATCCTTACTGATGGATTTTAACATGTGGCTAAATTAATAATGATGATCAAAAAACAAAATAAAAAAGGTCAGCATTATTTGCTGACCTTTAAATCTATTTACAAAAGGAGCTTTAATCTTCCTTTTTCTTCTTATAAATTTTCTTGATGCCATAACCAGCGCCTGCAGCTAAAAGAAGGCTTAATCCACCATCAATTGGCACATTTGGGTTACTCTTTTGTGCCAGAAGAGGTAAAGCAAACATTACAATTACCACAAGTAGAGGCAATGCTTTTATGAATGTTTTTTTCATTTTTATAATTTTTTCTGGGGTTTTTTTACAATTATTGGTTCACGAAAGTTTGAATAAAGAAAAGGGGTATTTCTACCCCCTTTCTTAGAATATTTATTCAACAATCATTTTAATTTGTTCAACTACGTTGTTAGTTTCAATCACGATGAAATAGATGCCAGCTGACATTTCGCTAACGTTTACTTCTCTTTGATTCAAACCATTAGTAGCGGTTCCACGCTCAGTCATGATCGTACGACCTGAAACATCAACCATTTTAATATTGAAGTCAGCACCTTCTGTACTTGTAAATACAATAGTAGCACGATCAGCAGCAGGGTTTGGATATACATTCAATCCAGTAATCTCACCTTGATCACCGAAACGAGGTCCACAATGTGATACACTGATTGAAATACCATTCAACACACGGTTCGCACTTGTTCCGCAACCATTAGAAGCATTAACCGATAAGTTCAATCCGCTAGCTGGGTTAGTGCCCCAAGTAGAAAGAATGTCTTTAGTTCCTTGACCACTTGTAATGGTTGTACCTCCAGGTAAAGACCACAAGTAAGAAGAAGCACCAGTGACAGTCGAAACACCATATGCAACACCAGATTGACCTGGGCAGATAGTAATATCTCCAGTTATAACACCAGGAAGACCTGGAGCCCCAGAAACGTTTAAGTTACGAGCTGCACCAACACCACAAGTATTTGTAGCATTTACAGTAACATTTCCACCAGCGTAAGCTCCGTCGAAGTCAACAACTATGGATTGTGTACCTTGACCTGAAACTATGGTAGCACCAACAGGAACAGACCAGTTATAACCAGTAGCAGAAGCTACAGCAGCAGCAGTATAACTAACTCCAGTTGAACCACAAACTCCAGTCGCAGGACCAGAAATAGAAGCCGATGCAACAGGAACATTAACAGTAACACTGCGATCACGATTTGGACCCATACCACAAGCATTAGCCGCTCTACATGAAACAGTACCACCTAAGTAAGCACCATTTACATCAACTGTGATAACATTAGTTCCAGCACCAGAAAGAATTGACATACCAGTTGGAATTGTCCATATATAGTTAGAAGCACGAGCAACAGGAGCTACAGAATATACTCCATTATCACCAGGGCAAAGTTTAGTTGGACCAGAGATAGAAGAAGGTCTAACTGGAATAACTGCATTAATATCAGCAGCTAAAGAACTAGATACACCAGAACCACAAGAGTTAGAAGGAGTAACCGTAATATTTCCTATTATACCATTGTTTACCGATTGTGGAGACCATGAAACGAAGATAGAAGTAGTTCCTTGGCCAGATACGATGATCATACCATTTGGAACTGTCCAAGAATATCCTGTAGCATCAAATACTGAAGAGGTAGAGAAAGTAGCTGAACCAGTAACTACAGCCATACATTGTACTGAAGGACCACTGATTGGACCAGCTACAAGTATATTTTCGTCAATAAGACCATCACAGTCATCATCGATTGTATTACAGATTTCTGTAGCAGCAGGATTAACCGCAGCGTTGTTATCATTACAATCACTAGAGTTACTTACATAACCAACTGGAGCACCGTTACAAGTACTTACTGTACTAGAAGCATCACCATAAGTGTCACCATCCACATCAGCATAATAAGTAATGAAAGTTAAACCATCATCAACTAATAGGTTACAATCATCATCTACACCATTACATACTTCAGCAGCACCTGGATAAACTGTATTGTCATTATCGTTACAGTCACCTCCACAAGATGTGAAGCCGTCATTATCAACGTCAAAACCATTATCAACAATACCATTGCAATCATCATCAATAAAGTTGCAAAGTTCAGTTGCCCCTGGATTAATTGAAGGGTTAGCGTCATTACAATCGGTAGCATCTGCCACATAACCACTTGGAGATACAGCAGAGCAAGTTACTACGCTTGATCCAGCGTTACCATAAGTATCGCCATCCACATCAGCATAGTGTGTAAAAGTTGGGGTAACAACTTCAATTGATTGATTAGAACTATAACAAATATCTAATCCACTCAAGGTATAAGTGATAGTATGAATTCCAGCACCCGCACTAGCAGGGCTAAATGAACTTCCAGTAACACCAGGGCCAGAGAAAGTTCCACCAGCAACAGCAGGTACTAAAGTAATAGAAGAACCATTAGCACAAACCTGAGCAGGTAAAGTAGCAAAAGAAGGATTTGCAGGACCTAAGTCATCAATTCTTAAACCGAACGCAGAATTTGTAGTTGTACTCCATCCATCAACCTGAATATAATAAGTTTGACCTGGAGTTAAACAATGAGCTCTTGCATAAGAATTAAAAGGAGATGAACCAGAGGAATCATCGTTAGCAGCTATTAAAACAGCGGCTCCAGTTAAAAGATCACCGCAAGAAGAAGCTGACCAAATAGCCACTTGGCTGTCCCAGTTATTAGGAGAGAATCCAAGTCCATAACGACCTGAACCACCCATTGGAACAGTGAATGCAAACCAAACCGTATTACTAGAAGCAGTACACCATGTGCTATTTCCTGTGCAAGCTCCAACAGGAGGAGCGGATTCACCAACCTGTAGGGTTGCGCCCACATTAGTGTAAGGACCGTTAACGCCAATATTCACAGGAACAGCATCACAAACATTATCATTTGGGATTGTAACCACTGTAGCAACAATATTTGAACTGTCATTTGAACAGCCGGAAACAGAGGCTACCAATCTAATTTCCCATGTGCCTGGACTTCCAAAGAATAAATTTTGTGGGTCGTTCGTCGCACCACCAGCTACCAACCAAGTAGTGCTTGGTTGTAGACGAGCTATCCATTGTAGGTTTCCAACAGAACCGGTTGAACTATAGCTAGCCGCAATATTTGTAAATACGGAAGCCGGGCCACTAATTACACCTACTGAAGGAGGAGGTACAGCTTCAACAAAAACTGCAGATGAAGCAACAGTAGAGGAACCACATGTTACATTACATAAATAGTAGTAAGATGTAGTTACATTAGATTGTGTCCAAGCTGCAGTAGTTGCACCAGAAATGTCTTGGTAGCCAATACCATCCGATGATTGTTGCCATTGGTAAGTTTGACCCGTTCCACCAGATGTACCGGTTAGAGAAAGGTTAAGGTTTACTGAGGTAGTATTACAAAATAATAAAATATTAGATTGTGCAGATCCTGCCGTAGGCGGATCAATACAAACTGGCTCAGGTATAAGTTCGATATCATAATCTTCTATCTCACCAAAGGTAGAACCGATATTAGCTCCACAAGCTTGTGCTGTAGTAAACGTACCATCAACTCCACCTTTAACGCGAAGTCTTGTAATTCCGGCAACAGCAGTTGGAGGTACGGTAAAGTTAAATACAGCAGTTCCACTAGCTCCTGGGTTAATGGTAGCACCTAAAGCTTCACCTGCACTTAAAATTCCATCATAGTTAAAATCAATCCATGCATTAGTAAATTGACTTGGATCCGATTGTACAGTTACACTTAATGTGTAAGGCTGCCCAATGTAAAGTTGAGTTCCAGCAACACCCGGATTGAAATAAGAATAATTTCCAGCACCAGGACATCCTGCACTTGGATTACTTAACGTATTTAATACTACATTAACAACTCCATCGCCAGAACAACTTGAATGTGTAGCAGCACAATAACAATTGAGAATTGATCCCATATTTACCAACACTGGGTTTGATGCAACAGTAGATGGACCCGTAGAACAAGTAACTAAACATTGGTAATAAGTAGCAGCAATTTGAGAAACAGCAATCGAAGCTGCATTGGTACCAATATTAGTCCAAGTAGAACCATTAGGTGAGCTTTGCCATTGGTATGAAACACCAGTACCTATAGTAGCAGTTTGAAGACTTAATGTGAAATTAACACCAGAACAAGCTGCTGCAGTAGATGCTAATGTATTTCCTGGATTTGGTGTTGTACAAGGTGTTGGAGGAGACCAAGTAAATGTTAATCCAGATGCTGGAACAGTAATAGCTGATCCAACAGAAAGACCAACCGCATTCGTTCCTCCCGCAGTGGTAGTATTCCAATTGGTTGTAGAAGTACGGTTATTGAAATCTGTATTTAATGTACCTCCAAGTCCTAAATGAGTAGCTGTAGATGTTGTAGTGCCAAAAACATTGGTGCCATAACATGTAACAACTTTATTTCCGTTTTCTTGTAGTCTGATTTGGAAATTTAATTGGTCACCCGTTCCAGTTGTACTGAAACGCTTATAGCCAGACCATTGAATTACACATTCTCTGTTTGGAGCACTACCAATAGTTTCAAATCTTAAAGTAGATCCAGTTTGACCTTGTAAATCACGACTGAATGCAGCTATACGAGTTCTTAAATAAGTAGGCACTGCAGTAGATGTACTGGATAATGATGTATAAGCACTCGAAGAATTGTTGTTCACAGAAGGGGTTAAGGCAGAATTTCCTAATGAAATCCATCCATTATTATTCACCGCCATACGATCAAAAACCTGACCATTTAAGGTGAAACTAAATCCAATTGGAAGTCCAACACCAGTTGTGGTTGTTCCGCCTGCTAGCACAGCTGGGTCAACCCATCGCTGATCATCGTTTGCAGTTGTTCCTAATACAGTACCACCCGAAATAGGGGAATAAGTCCCACTGCTTTGGGCAAATGAATACCCTGAAACTTGACCATTTGCGAAATGGACCAAAAGTAACAGGAAGCAAGAAGTAAGTAATGTTACCCATTTCTTTTGGGATACACTCCTTTCACTTTGTGTGTAATTGTTGTTTTTCATTTTGTTTATATTTATTGTTAGATTTTTTAATTCAATTTAATAGGTAAAAAGATTTATGAATGCATGTATATGCATTTTACATAAAGGATTTTCTTCAGTAACATGTAAAATTGTTTTGGTTTTAACTAGTTCTAGATTTTGCTGGAATTTCCGGATACACAGCAAAAACAAATATATGACTTCTTATGACAATTGCAAGCATTTTTTTGATTATGTTAATTTCATTTTGCAAGTAAGCATTCACGTTTTTTTACAATTGCTTGGTTTTCATAGATTCGAATTTACATTTGTTTCAATTTATTTTATCAACTGTTTGGTGAATAGCATAAAAGCATAGGTGAATTTGTGTAAGGTTGTTTGCCTTTTTCTAAAAAAGTGTAGATTTTCCTTGACTTATATATGTATAATGTAATATCTTGCGTGGTTAAGTTCCTTGCTTTCGCATTTTCAAAGAACCAATTTTCCACTCCCTTCTTAAAATTATTAACTAAATCAGCTTATGAAGTCAAAGCAATTGTCGCCTAATTATGTTTACTTAATACTTATTAATTTAATCATATTGACAGGAGGTTTCTCAACTGTAATTGCTCGAGAGAAAATTGAGTATTGGAAAGTCTTACAAAAAGGAAATATTGTCAATACAAAAACAAGATATGCGCTTCCAGAAAAATTTGTTTCGATCACGTGTAATTTAACTTTAATTAGGCAGCAACTCAGTGTTGCTCCCATGGAATTTACCCATGTTGCTTTAAACACTAATGTTACTTTTAAAATTCCAATGCCTGATGGCAAAATTCTTTCTTTTAAGATGGTGGAATCAATGGTGATGGATCCTGCATTAGCAATTCAATTTCCTTCTATAAAAACGTACTCAGGACAAGGAATTGAAGAAAGAGATGCGATAATAAAAGTAAGTATTAGCCCAAATGGATTTCATGCTATGATTTTGTCTCCAAAAGGAAATGTATTTATTGATCCTTTAGAGCCTGGTAATGTAAATGACTATATTGTTTATTTCAGAAATGATTTTAAACCGTACCGTTCGTTCAATTGTGAGTTAGATAGTTTGCCTGTCAATAAAAGCAGAACCTATCAGCAAATTGCCACTGGCCAAGCGAATAAAACACATGGTACACAATTAAGAAATTACCGTTTAGCACTTGCCTGTACCGGTGAATATGCTGCATTTTATGGTGGCACTACAGTGGGTGCAATGGCAGGAATGGTTGCCACCATGAATCGTGTAAATGGTATTTATGAATCAGAAGTGGCCGTTCGAATGACCATGGTTGCAAATAATAATTTGTTGATTTATCTAAACGCTACCACCGATCCTTATACGAATACAAACGGTTCAACCATGCTCGGACAAAATATTACGAATTGTAATACAGTAATTGGAAATGCAAATTTTGATATTGGACATGTTTTTAGTACCGGTGGAGGTGGTGTTGCTTATTTAGGAGTTCCATGTACTACAAACAAGGCTGGAGGTGTTACAGGTTCTGGAAGTCCAGTAGGTGATGCTTTTGATGTGGATTACGTGGCTCATGAAATGGGTCATCAGTTTGGAGGAAGTCATACGTTTAATGCATCAACAGGTTCATGTAGTGGAGGAAATAGAAGTGCCTCGGCTGCCTATGAGCCCGGAAGCGGAATTACTATTATGGCCTACGCAGGCATTTGTACAGCTACAAATGATTTAGCCCCAAATAGTATCGCTTATTTTCATACCCATAGTTTCGATCAAATTACTAATTACATAACAACAGGAAGTGGAAATACATGCCCCACTACCACTGCCACCGGAAATACTCCACCGAATGGTGTTCCTGCTGGATTAGTCTACACCATTCCATATCAAACGCCATTTTCTTTAACAGCGTCCGGAACCGACGCGAACGGAGATGCCTTAACCTATTCATGGGAAGAGTACGATTTAGGCGCTGCGGGAAACTGGAATGCTCCAGTAGGCGACGCACCAATTTTTCGCCCATTTCCACCAACAACTACAGGGACTAGAATTTTTCCGAAAATTTCGGATATCGTAAATAATGTTACCACCATCGGAGAAATACTTCCAAGTTATGCCCGTACTCTAAAATTTAGATTGACTGTCAGAGATAATAGAGTAGGTGGAGGCGGTGTTCACCGTGTAGATGATACTGTAAAAGTGAATGTTATTAGTACCGGTGCAGCTTTTGCCGTTACTGCTCCCAATACGACAGTGACGTGGGTGAGTGGAACTAGTGCTACGG
This sequence comes from Bacteroidota bacterium, assembly GCA_031411335.1. Taxonomy (GTDB): domain Bacteria; phylum Bacteroidota; class Bacteroidia; order AKYH767-A; family OLB10; genus JAJTFW01. Next base: position 4,477 of record JANOAX010000184.1, on the reverse strand, counting down.
TTTCATGGAATGTATCAGCAACAAACGTTGCACCTATTACTTGTGCTAATGTAAATATATTGTTGTCGACCGATGGCGGTTTTACTTATCCAATTACCCTGTTAGCGAATACACCGAATGATGGAACAGAAAATGTATTAGTGCCAGGCAACATTTCGACCACTGCTCGTGTGAAGGTTGAAGGCGCTGGAAATATTTTCTTCGATATTTCGAACGTTAACTTTACAATTATTGCTGGCGGAGGACCATTGACTACGATTGCCACCAATACAATAGCTACAGCAAATATCTGCCCTGGTCAAAATTTAAATGTGGATTTTTCCGGCAATGGTTCTGCTAATGCAGGTAATATTTTTACAGCGCAATTATCTACTGCTACCGGATCTTTTACGGGAGCAGTTAATATCGGAACATTAAGTAGTATTAATCCTTCGGGAACAATTGTCTGTTCAATTCCGGGTGGCACCGCAGCTGGAACGTTATATCGAATTCGAGTAATTTCTTCAACACCTGCAGTAACGGGAAGTGACAATGGTACCAATTTGACGGTAGTAGGTCCATTAGGCGCTACTGGGTTAATTTCTGGACCTTCTACTGTATGTCAGGGACAAACTGGAGTGGTGTATACGGTAACCACTTCTGCAAATGCTTCATCATATGCATGGTCATTGCCCGTAGGATTTTCGATAACAAGTGGGACAGGAACCAATACTATCACTGTAAGTATAGCCGCAAGTGCCACAAATGGAGGATTAACAGTTACACCTTCAAATTTATGTGCGACGGGTGCCACTTCCAGTGTTTACAATGTTGTTGTTAATCCGTTGCCTTCAAATGCCGGAGTAGTAACTGGACCAGCAAGTGTTTGTCAGGGCGCCATGAGTGTTGTTTTTAGTGTCCCAGTCATTAGTTTTGCTACTGGGTATAATTGGAGTTTACCTGCGGGTTGCACCATTCAAGGTACGGTGGGTAATTCTATCATGGTAAATGTATCCAACAGCGCCATTTCAGGAGTTGTATCGGTATCAGGAACCAATGCTTGTGGAAGTGGTGGTGTCGCTAACTTTAACCTCTTGGTGAATAATACGCCAGTCGCTGCAGTCATTTCATCAGGCGGTCCGTTGTCGGTATGTGCTCCTAATACAGTTCCGATGTCCTTTACTCCGCTTGCAAGTGTAGTTTATCAATGGAGAAAGAATGGAATTAATTTGTCGGGCCAAACGGGCAATTCATATGTAGCTACTCAATCTGGTAATTATGATGTTGTCTCTAATTTCGCCGCAGTGGGAAGTCAACTATTTACGACAACAGTGCCAGCTGTCATTCCTGATAATAGTTGCACAGGAGCCGTGAGCCCAATCGTGGTGAGTGGATATTCTACTGCAATTCCTACTTCTGGAATTTATGTTCGAATGAATTTAACGCATACATACGTAGGTGATTTGGATATTTTCCTTGAAAGTCCGTCAGGACAACGGTTAGGACTGAGCGACCAAACGGGTAATGCCGCGAATGGTGGGGATAATTTTACCAATACAGTTTTTGCAGATTCGGGAGCGGCCATCCTTCCAACAACAGGTGCACCTTATACTGGATTATACAAACCCTGGAATGCAGTGTTTACTGTTAATTCCTGTGCATTAACAACTGCACTTACCAGCTTTGCAGCGCTGGGTGGAGGTAGTTTGAATCCAAATGGAACTTGGAATTTGAAGGTATATGATAGAGCAGGAGTTGATACTGGAAGAGTGGTGAATTGGTCTATTTATTTCCCAGGATTGAGTGGAGCTTGTTCGTCTGTATCAAATGTGCTTGCTGTTGATGTGCTTTCTCCAATTACCTTTGCTTCTTTTAGTCCAAGTAGTGGTGTTACAGGAAATACAATTTCATTGTTCGGAACACAGATGAACACAGTAACGAGTGTGTTATTTAATGGCGTGAGCGCTGGATTTGTACTCGTAAGTAACAACCAATTGTCTGCTACCGTTCCTGTAGGAGCTACCTCTGGAGTTATCACATTAGTAGGGCCTTGTAATTCGATAAATTCAAGTAATTCGTTTACCGTAAATACAGGAAACACGAATTTAAATCTATTTGTAGCAATAGAAGGATTTTATATCGGTGGAGGAAACATGGTTGGAGTCGCATCGCCATCAGTGAGCGATACGGTAACAGTTCAACTTAGAAACACATCATCACCTTATAGCATTGCGTATACTACAACGGTTCCTTTGAACCTGAATGGTCAAGCCTCTATCATTATTCCTACTCCTTACAGTGGAAATTCGTATTATATTGTTGTAAAACATCGAAACTCAATCGAAACCTGGAGTAAACTTCCGGTGTTGATGTCGCCCGTTTTAAATTATTCATTTAAAAATTGAAAAACAATTTTTAAATAATTCAGAATTCAGAATTCAGAATTCAGAATTGTGAATGTTGATTTGATCTCTAATAGTTTTCAGGTTTGAATTAATATTTGCATTTGCATGCAAGATTAGTCTTGACATATATCAGATGCAAGAGATATTATAAGCGATAGCGAATATGAACTTGCCAACAGGTTCTCAATTAATCAAAGCGCAAGCAATTCTGAATTCTTAATTCTACATTCTGAATTAAAATTAGTCTTCCTTCATATTATGAAAAACATTCTGCACATCATCGTCTTCTTCCAATCTGTCCAATAAATTTTGTAAATCTTTTTGTTGGTCAGCATTAAGTTCGGTAAGTGTGGTTGGAATTCTATCTAATTCTGCGCTGATGATGGTAATGTTTTTTTCCTCTAATGCTTTTTGCATTTTACCATAATCGGTAAACGAAGTGGTTACGTAAATTCCATCTTCTCCTTCTTCTAATTCTTCGGCTCCAAAATCAATCAATTCAAATTCCAGTTCTTCAATATTTGATTTTCCTTTTTCAATGCAGAAAATTCCTTTGCGATCGAAAAGAAAATCTAATGATCCCGTTTTTCCCATCGCACCATTGCATCTATTAAAATGCATGCGAATGTTTGCTACAGTTCTTGTATTGTTATCGGTAGCCGCTTCAACAACTACAGCGATTCCGTGAGGGCCATAGCCTTCGAATACGACTTCATCTAAAACTTTCTCGTCTTTATGTGCGGCACGTTGAATCGCGGCTTCTACGCGATCCTTAGGCATGTTTAACGCCTTTGAATTTTGAATAACCATACGCAAGCGTGGATTTCCATCGGGATGTGGTCCACCTAATTTTACGGCAATGGCAATTTCTTTTCCTATTCTGGTAAAAGCTTTAGAAGCTTTTGCATTGTTTGCAAACATTTTGTGTTTGCGCTTTTCAAATGCACGTCCCATATTAAATAAACTATTTTTTTAGTAATGATTTGTTTTATTAAACATTAAATCTGAAGTGCATGATGTCACCATCTTGCACCACATATTCTTTGCCTTCTACACTTAATTTCCCAACTTCTTTGCAAGCCTGTTCAGAGCCGAGCGAAACAAAATCATTGTATTGCATTACCTCAGCACGAATAAATCCTTTTTCGAAATCAGTGTGAATCACGCCCGCTGCTTGTGGTGCTGTCATGCCTTTGTGAATCGTCCAAGCACGCACTTCTTTTACTCCCGCAGTGAAATAAGTTTGAAGTTTTAAGAGTTGGTATGCTGAATTAATCAACTTAGTAACTCCCGACTCAGTCAATCCTAAATCAGAAAGAAAGGCAATACGATCTTCATAACTCTCTAATTCTGCAATATCAGCTTCAATGGCAGCAGCGATGACAATAATTTCTGCGTTTTCGTTTTTAACTTTTTCGCGCACCATCTCCACATATTTGTTTCCATTTACTACGGATCCTTCATCTACATTGCATACATACATCACCGGCTTAGCCGTTAGTAACCATAAGTCAGCAACGATTTCCCAATCCGTTTCCGAGAGTGGAGCTGATCTCGCTGATTCTCCTTTTTCAAGATGCGCTTTTAATGCTTGATAGATTTCAAAAGTTTTCTTTGCTTCTTTATCCAGACCAATCTTTGCAACTTTTTCTATGCGTTGCATTCTTTTTTCGATGGTCTCGAGGTCTTTTAATTGCAATTCGAAATCGATGGTTTCTTTATCACGAACTGGATTTACATTTCCATCTACATGCACAACATTGGGATCATCAAAGCAACGCAACACATGTAAAATTGCGTCCGTTTCCCGGATATTAGCCAAGAATTGATTGCCGAGTCCTTCTCCTTTACTAGCTCCTTTTACAAGTCCTGCAATGTCTACAATTTCAACCGTGGTAGGTACCGTTTTTTGTGGATTTACTAAAGATTCTAAAACCTTTAGTCGTTCATCTGGAACGGTTATTACTCCAACATTGGGTTCAATCGTGCAGAAAGGAAAATTTGCTGCTTGAGCCTTTGCATTGGATAGACAATTAAATAATGTCGACTTCCCGACGTTCGGAAGTCCTACAATTCCACATTTTAATCCCATA
>JANOAX010000183.1:0-32090 GCA_031411335.1 Bacteroidota bacterium | reverse complement strand
GTATTGGCAACTAATAGATATCCAATATTATTTACAGAGGGATCAAAAACTTCTTCTGATCCTTTCATCCAATAATGATTACACAATAAGGTGCAAGTATAGGCTGCAGCTGAAACAACAGCAAGCCCAGCAAAAAGTGATCGCTTTGTCAAGGCAGAAGGCATCTTGACTCCTTCTTGATTGGTAAGGAAGATGGAGAAAATAATCAGTACAACAATTCCACCAACGTAAACGATGACTTGCACCGCCGCCGCAAATTCTACTTCCATCCAAAAGAAAAGTGCAGCAATACCGATTAACGAAAATAGTAGCCAAATAGCAGCTCTGAATAATTTTTTAGTGGTAACGGTGAGGATCCCCGTAATCAGGATAAACGCCGCAATACAATAAAAGGCTATGGCTGATGCACTCATTATTCAATGCCCTCCATAATTTTAGAGCCTGGATTATTTAAGACCTTGGTAAATTCTCTTCTGTCAAATACACTATGCTCATAATTGTTGGCCATAACAATTGCATCCGATGGACATGCGACCACACAAAGGTTACACATGGTGCATAATTCTAGATGATAAACAAATGTATCAATTGCTTTTTTCTTTTTTCCTTCGGCATTGATTTCATTCTTAGTCACAATCTTTATCGTTCCATTCGGACACGCTATTTCGCAAGCCTGACATCCCGTGCAACTATGCTCGTTCGCTTCGTTGTGCGGCATGATGACTTCACCTTTAAATCGCTCGGCCAATACAGGTCGCACCTCAGGATATTGCTCCGTGATGATTTCTTTTTGGTGCGTAAAATAATAACCCGTCGTCTTCATGCCTTTCAGCAAGGAGCTAACGGTGAGGTATATGGTTTTAAAGTATTCTTTAAGGAACATCTTTCAGTTTGTTATTATAAGTGCCATCCCATAATCGCCATGAATGTGACGAGTAAGAGATTGACCATGCTAATCGGTAATAAGTATTTCCACTCTAAGTTTAACAGTTGGTCGACACGAAGTCGAGGGAATGTCCATCGGAACCACATAATCAAAAAGATCAAGAACATGGTTTTACTAAAGAACCATATCGAAGATGGTATGAAATCCATCACATGGTTAAAGCTGTCCCATCCTCCAATATGAAATGGCATCCATCCTCCGAAGAAGAGTGTTGCACCAATGGCACATCCGATAAATATATTAATATATTCCGCTAAAAAGAATAAAGCGAATTTCATTCCTGAATACTCAGTGTGAAATCCAGCGGTTAATTCAGATTCTGCTTCGGCTAAGTCAAACGGCGCGCGATTCGTTTCTGCTGTCACCGCAATTAAGAAAACAATAAATGCAATTAATACGGGAAGATGTCCTTTGATGATCCACCATCCATCAGCTTGCGAATTGATAATATCGCTGATGCGCAAACTCCCTGTTAAAATAACAATAGCTAGAATAGAAAGTCCGGCCGAAAGTTCATAGCTTACAATTTGTGCCGCACTCCGCATGGCACCTAACAACGAATATTTATTATTACTCGACCATCCTGCCATCAAGATTCCAATAACTGCGACCGATGAAACAGCAGCCACATACAACACACCAATGCTCAAATCCCAAATTTGAAAATTGCGAGCGAAAGCAATCGGTGCTAATACCAACATGGCAGCAATCATCACCATGAAGGGTGCTAAGTTGAATAAAAATTTATCGGCACCATCGGGAGTCAATCCTTCTTTCATCACTAACTTCAACGTATCGGCTGATGTTTGAAAAATTCCTTTTGGTCCTACACGATTGGGTCCTAATCGAATTTGCATCAACGCCGCTACTTTTCTTTCCATATACACGAGTGCCAATCCTAAAAAAGCAAAAAGCGTAATGGCAGCAATCCCTACTAATACACTTTCAGCAGCAAAAGCCCACGGTTCCCCTAAAGTATTTTGCAACCAAGTTTGTAGTAAAGTAGTGAGTCCTTTGAGACTAATCATCTTCTAGCTTTTTATTTTTTATCGATCGATATCGGGAATTACTAAATCCAATGTTCCCATGGTCGCCATAAGGTCTCCAATCTTTCCGCCTTTCGACATATGATCGAGCGCACTTAAGTTAGAGAATCCCGGCGAACGGAATTTTATTCTGTAGGGAGTACTTCCGCCTTCACTTACAATATAAACACCTAATTCTCCACGCGCCGTTTCTACACGTGTATAAAAATCTCCTTTTGGTAATTTCAATACGGCTTTTGTTTTCGCTTGGAAATCTCCCTCGGGAATATTATCAATCAACTGTTCAATGATACGCATACTTTGTACCATCTCACCAACACGAACTTTATAACGAGCCCATGAATCTCCACTTGTTTCTATGACTTCATCAAATTGCAACTGGTCATAAATTTCATACGGATATAATTTGCGTATATCACAACTCAATCCACTTCCTCTTCCTGTAGGACCTGTACAACCAAACGAAATGGCATCTTCTCTTGAAATAAATCCAACGCCTTTGGTTCGGTTTTGGAAAATAATATTTCCAGTTACTAAATCATCGTATTCGTGAATCTTCGATTTAAACAATCTTAAAAATTCTTTTACTTTACGCTGGAAGTCAGGATGTAAATCCATCATCACACCACCGGGCACAATATAATTCATAGTTAACCTTGCCCCGCAAGTGTCTTCCATCAATTCATTTATCATTTCACGCTCTCTGAAAGAATAGAAAAAGGGAGTGAAAGCTCCTAAGTCCATTGCCAAAGCGCCCCACCAAAGTAAATGAGAAGCGAGTCGTGTCAACTCATCCATCAACACACGAATCACTTGCGCTCGAGAAGGGATTTCAATTTGCAATCCTTTTTCAACACACAAAGCACAGCCGTGATTATTGATATGCGAACTTAAATAATCCATTCTGCTCGTCACATAAATAAACTGACGATACGAAAGACTCTCACACATTTTTTCAATGCTGCGATGAATATAACCTAAATGAGGTTCTACTTTTTTAATGGTTTCTCCATTTAATGTAATCACCAAATGCAAAACACCATGAGTCGAAGGATGCTGCGGTCCAATGTTAATGATCATATCACCCTGATCGTTCGTTCCCAATTCTTCGAGCATCGCTTAGAGTTTTATCATGTTAATTGGATCCTCATAATCTTTGCGCAGTGGAAAACCTTCGTGATCGGGGGTAAGGAAGAGTCGGCGCAAATCAGGATGACCTACAAATTCTACTCCCAATAAATCATAAGCTTCGCGTTCATGAAATTCTGCAGTTCGCCAAATATCACAAATCGTATCTACAATGGGATCAGCTTTATCAATTTTTACTTTTATCACTACCTCATGACGAAAAACTGTAGAGGAGAAATGATACACCACCGACAAATGCGTTTTCCAATCAACAGCTGTCAAACAAAATAAATAGTCGAAATGCAATTCGTTATTATTTCTAAGCAACAAAGCAAAATTTTTAAATCCTGCGGGATCGACATTGATCGTCAGCCATTCAGTGCCTTCTTCAAAGCTTAGTCCTTCTTGTAAAGATTCAAATTTTATTTTCAATTCATCCTTCGTCATATTGCTTTCGATTCTCGACTTATTGAGGTTTGATATCTTTTATTTGTTCTCTCGTTAATCCGCTTTTTATTTTTTCTTGCAAAGAAATTAAAGCGTGAAGTAATGCTTCTGGTCGAGGCGGACATCCTGCCACATACACATCCACCGGAATAATATGATCTGCACCTTTTACAACAGAGTAGGTATTGTAAAAAAACGGACCGCCGCTAATAGCACATGCTCCCATAGCAATCACATATTTTGGATCGGCCATTTGATCATACAATCTTTTCAATACGGGCGCCATTTTATTTACGATCGTTCCTGCAATGATAATTACGTCAGCTTGACGGGGAGTGGCGCGTGCAACTTCAAAACCAAATCGAGAAAAATCATATTTGGCTCCTGCAGTCGACATCATTTCAATCCCACAACAACTCGTAGCAAATGTTAAAGGCCATAATGAATTGGATCTTGCCCAATTAATCACATCATCTAATTTACTTAACACAACTCCTCCTCCAGGAATTTCATGTATTTGTCCAGGGAAAGTTTCTGGCTTTTGATTTACATCCATTTTAATGCTCCTTTCTTATGTGCGTACAAAAATCCTAGAAATAAAATAAAGAAAAAGATGATGATATCGAGGAAGGCCATCCATCCAATTTCTTTTACCACTGTTGCCCAAGGATACAAGAAAACCAATTCCACATCAAAAATTAAAAAGATCAACGCAAAAAGATAGTAACCGACATTCAGTTGCAGCCAAGTTTGACCAACGGTGGGTACACCACATTCGTAAGCTTGACCTTTTTGTGGGTTATATGAACCTTTCACAAAGATTTTTGAAACCAAGATGCCGCCCGCCGAAAACACAATAGCGGCAAGAGTAAGTATGAGTAAGGATGTTGCTCCCATAGATTGCCTCAAATTTAATTTTATTTTGTTAGCGAAGGTTCAAATTTGATTTATTTGGTTGTTTTTTCTTTGTTCTGCTTCTTCTTTTTTTGAATCGAAGAATTAATTTAATTAATTTTATTTTTAATCTCCTTGTTTTACGTGGTTTATGTATGAAATAATTCTAATATTGTGATCGAAGCGGTTGGATTTACACGTCAAGTAACAAATGTTGCAAACTGGGTTAAGTCATTCACTTACTTTTGTACAAGAGTTGGAAAGCCTAAAAATGGATTCCACTTATATAGATATAACAATGATTTAAAATATGTTAGAAACAATTCAACAGCCTTGGCCTTGGTACATAGCCGGACCGCTCATCGGTTTAACAGTACCTATATTATTAATTATTGGGAATAAAGCTTTTGGGATTAGTTCATCCTTGCGCCATATTTGTGCGGCATGCATCCCTGCAAATATTCCTTTTTTTAAGTATGAATGGAAGAAGGAAATATGGAATCTTTTTTTTGTAGCAGGAATTTTTTTAGGTGGGTTCTTAGGCGTTCAATTATTTTCGAATCCTTTCCCAATAGAAATCGCACCAAGTTTAGCAACTTATTTGGGCCAGTTTGGAATCACGGATTATACGGGCTTAGTCCCTTCCGAATTATTTAATTGGTCGGCATTGTTTACGTTGAAAGGATTTTTCTTGATTGTAGTAGGCGGAATCTTGGTTGGATTTGGTACTCGATATGCGGGCGGCTGTACCTCTGGTCATGCCATCATGGGTTTGTCGACATTGCAATGGCCTTCACTCGTTGCTACTTGTTGTTTTATGGCAGGAGGGTTTTTAATGACACATTTATTGCTTCCTTATATTTTGAAATTTTAAAAACTAATAAGAATGATGAAAGATATAAATCAAGATGTAAGATCACAGGATACGATATGCGTAAATGAAAGTCAACTCGAACATAAGTGGTGGCATAATTTAAAATATTTGTTGGTAGGTACACTCTTCGGAATTGTTTTCGTGAAAGCAGAAATCATTTCTTGGTTTCGTATTCAGGAGATGTTTCGACTGGAAAGCTTTCATATGTATGGAGTAATTGGAAGTGCGGTGATGGTTGGGTTGATCTCCGTTTTCTTAATTAAAAAGTTTGATGTGAAAACCATCTATGGAGAGAAAATTGTATTTCATCCGAAGGAGTTCAACAAAGGAAATATTTATGGCGGACTCATCTTCGGATTGGGTTGGGCCATCACAGGAGCTTGTCCAGGTCCGTTGTTTGCGCAGATTGGTTCAGGCGCAACCGTTATCATCGTTACGCTATTAAGTGCTATTGCGGGTACTTGGACTTACGGTTATTTCAGAGAGAAATTGCCACATTAATATTAATATTTGTAGCATGAAAGATCAGGAGAAGAATTCGTCACGAAGAAGTTTTTTGAAGAAGTCGGCCGCCTTGGGTATAGGCGCCGCCGTGATACCTATGCTAAATTTAAAGGCAGATGAATTTGCTTCTCACAAAAGCGAAATGTCGAATTCAATTGCTGGTAATTCAAATAGTAAGAAGATCACATTGCTTTACACCTCTGATATTCATGCACAGTTACATACGCACGATGAGTTTTTTTGGGAAGATGGAAAAGGAGTTTACAAAAAACGAGGTGGACTCGCGGTATTGAAAACGATGATTAATTTTTATCGTTCTAAGGATCCAAAGAATACGATTCTTATTGATGGTGGTGATTATTATCACGGACATGCTGTTGCGTCATTGACAGAAGGCGAAGCGATGATTCCCGTTTTTAATAATATCAATTTTGATTTGATGCTACCCGGGAATTGGGAAGTTGTGTATAAGAAGAAGAGGATGTTGTATGACATGGGTCACTCAACAGCAGCGAAGATTTGTGCAAACATGTGGCACGATGATGAAGATGAGAATAAGGGGGAATTGATTTACCATCCGTATTGGGTGAAGGTAATTGATGGAATTAAAATTGGATTTATTGGTTATACCGATCATCTCATTCCCAAGCGGCAATCTCCGGCCTATAGCAAAGGGATTCGTTTTGAACATGCAGAAAAAAATGTGGCAAAGTATGTGAAGTTTTTGAGAGAGACGGAAGGTTGCAATGTTGTTTGCTTGGTAACGCACATGGGCTTGGCTCAACAAGTAGGTCTTGCAAATAATCAGGTAGCCGAAGGTGTTGATTTTATTTTAGGTGCTGATACACACGAACGCGTGCGTGAACCTATTCAATGTAAATATTCGAAGGTAGTAGAATGCGGTGCCTTCGGATCATTCCTCGGAAAATTAGAATTAAATTTTGAAGATGGAAAGTTGAGTTCTTTCGATTATCAATTGTTGGATGTAGATCCTGCAGTATATAAAGCGGATGCAGAATTGCAGGGAATTATCAATAAAGTTTCTGAACCATTTCAGCAGGATTTATCGCGCGTATTGGGATATACTTCAACTCCTCTTGTGCGCTATTTTGTGATGGAAACACCCATGGATAATTTACTCACTGATGCCATCATGTGGAAGTTTAAACCGGATATTGCTTTGAGTAATGGTTTTCGCTTTTGTCAACCGTTGAATGTCGATAAGGAAACGGGAAAGGCAGCCATCACCAAAGAATTTTTGTGGAATATGTTGCCTGTCGATAGTGAAGCAAAAACTGGAATTGTTACAGGAAAACAATTGTGGGATTGGTTAGAGAAAGAATTGCAAAATGCTTTTGCAAAGGATCCTTCGAAACGTTTTGGAGGATGGTTTGTTCGTTTCAAAGGAATGGAAGTTAATTTTACCATCGGAAATGAAATGGGTAAACGTTTGAATTGGGTGAAGGTCAAGGGTGAGCCTATTAATATGGAAAAAGAATATTCTATAGTAGCATGCGAACGTGAAGGAGATCCCGATGATGTACTTTGTAGAGTGGAGAAAGTAAAGTCGCCGAAGCTATTGGGTGTTGTTATGCATAAGGTGATTGAAGAATATTTAGCAGCGCATCCTCTTGTTTCTCCGAAGTTAGAAGGACGTGCCACGGCTACCGATTTTCCACCTACACTTCTCACGCAATTGCAAGGAACTACTTATGAGTTTAGATAAAATGTATGAATTCGTTTAATTCAAATCAAGAGAATAATCGGAAAGCAGCGGTGATCGTTGCTCGTGGAACGGTGCAAATGATGTTATTGCTTTTTATTTCTATCGCTTCTATTGTTACTTTACATTACATCGATTTCACTTCTCTTTTTTCAGATGGGAATACAAAGAAAACAATCAACCCATCTACCCAAGATAAAAAGCCAACTGATGAAGTGAAAAAAATTTCGTGGAGGGCTCCTGATATTGAAGATGTGAATGACGAGCAAATCCTTTATGGAAGAGAATTAGTAATGCATACTTCCTATTTTTTTGGTCCGAATGGAAAGCTCGCGAAAGTCACCAACGGAATGAATTGCCAAAATTGTCACTTGGAAGCGGGAACGAAAGTGTATGGAAATAATTATGCAATGGTCGCTTCTACGTATCCTAAATTTCGACCTCGTTCTGGACAAATAGAATCTGTTGAGAAAAGAGTGCACGATTGTTTCGAACGAAGTTTGAATGGCAAAGCACCTGCCGATTCCAGCAAGGAAATGCAAGCTATGGTTGCTTATATTAATTGGGTAGGAAGTGAAGTGACTGAAAAAGATAAACCTGAAGGTACCGGTATTTATGATCTCCCCGTGATGAATCGAGCCGCCGATCCGGAGAAAGGTAAGTTAGTGTTCACAACAAAATGTGTTTCCTGTCATGGAGCTAACGGTGAAGGAGTACCGAATAGCGATTTTACAGAGTATAGGTATCCGCCTCTTTTCGGAAAACATAGCTATAACAATGGTGCTGGATTGTTTCGTCTGTCCAGACTAGCAGGGTATGTAAAGATGAATATGCCACAAGGGGCAACTTATGAGTCGCCTCAACTTACTGATGAGGAGGCTTGGGATGTAGCCGCATTTATAAATACACAATCACGCCCAAGCATGAATATTCAAAAAGATTGGCCCGATATTTCTAAGAAGCCATTCGATCATCCCTATGGCCCCTATGCCGATGCCTTTTCAGAACAGCAACATAAGTTTGGTCCGTTTGGACCAATAAAATTGGCCAATAAACGCTAACCTTTTGAAAAAAGGCGTCTCAATGTCGGCATGTGCATAAAAAACATTCGTTTTTATAGGGGGTTGATTTAATATTATTTACTTTTACTGTGTACTGCGTAGGTTGTGCGAATAACTGTGTACTACGTACGTCAAAGCCGAAGTAGTAAAACATAAAAGTCATTAGGGGATTTAATATTTTATGTCTCCTTTGTAAGGAACTAAGTAGTATCAAAGAATTAGATCTATATGAATGTTGCAGGCATAGAAAATTTTGTTGTGAGAGCCTTGGGGACACAATTGTCTCCTAAACTGCATTATCATAATTTGACGCATACCATTGATGTAGTAAAAGGAGCTTTAAAAATTGCAGAGCAGGAAGGCGTCACTGAATCGTATGATTTAGTTTTATTAAAAACGGCTGGATTTTTACACGATATCGGTTTTCTCAATACGTTTGTTGATCACGAGGAAGAAGGATGTTTGATCGCAAGAGCTATTTTACCCGATTATAATTATGATGAGGAGGCTATCGAAATTATCTGTAGCATGATCATGAAAACGAAGTTGCCTCAAAAGCCTGATACGCTTCTTGAAAAGATTTTGTGTGATGCAGATTTAGATCATCTCGGAAGAGAAGATTTTAAAGAGGTGAGTAATCGACTTTTTGAAGAGTGGAAATCGCTCGGTAGAATTGATGAAAATATGGATTGGAATTTAATTCAATATACATTTGTGGATGCGCATCATTATTGGACAAACACTTCTCAACGAAATCGTAACCATTTAAAAACGCAATACCTCCAAGAGCTGAAAGGGTTGGTGATGTTCAAATAATATTTTTTGATTAATTCTATTTTAGTTTTTCAATGCAGTACTTGCTACCAATTTATCATTTTGCATTCTGATCCGCTTACACAAAATACGAAGTATACTTCTTAAAACTTCTGTACGCTCTTCCATCAATTCATAAGCTTCTTCCTCCTCCAGTTTTAATAGTAATGTATCGGTAGTGGCAGTTGCTGATGCCGAACGTGGTTCTGGGTCTAACAGTGCTAACTCACCAAAGAATTCTCTTTTTCCTAAAGTGGCAAAGGTTCTATTGCCATCGTGAATTTTTACTTCGCCATTGTAGATAATATACATGCTACTTCCCGAATCGCCTTTGTCGAAAATAACTTCCCCTTCATTCACTCTTACTTCGCGAACAATTGGAATAATTTCTGCGATGATGTTTTCGGGAGTACCTCCAAATAATGCTGTGCCTTTTAGCACCAGCACTTTTTCAAAATCAGAGATGGTGTTTTCGTGTTTGTTTTTCATGATCTCATCAATATTAGTTTTAAAAGTACCAGCTAAAGTGCTGAAATGATTAGGGTGATTTTCTTTGAAGTTTACTAAATAATGTGCAGCAGATTCGCGTAACAACGAATTTTCAGTTTGCATAATGTTCACGGCATGAATGTAATTGCTGTCGTGATAGGCTGCCGAACGTAAAGCTAAACAAACAGTCCAGGCACTGTAAATATCGGTTCCGTCTCTAAGTATGCTGTCTGGTATTTCATGCTTTCTAACAATATGAAAATCTTGAAGTTTATTAATTTTTTGAGCCGGTGAAATGTTGTCGAGCAGTACAATCAATATTTGTGCAGTCTTACGTGGAATTACCTGCTCCATAATTTCCAGCGCATTGGCTCTTCTTTCTTTTGAATTGTTACGGAAGGCGGCAGATGCTTCACGCATTATTTTGCGATTGTATAGAAGCCCTGAAATAGTAATGATGCGTCGCTTGCAATTTTCATAATCGAAGTTGAAAGCTTCATGCAATCGTGGATTGAGTGATGCATCTTCAATCCCTTCGAGCAGAGCAACTGCAAAACCAATTTCTTCTTTCAGCATGCGCTCCATGCGTACTTTTTCCTTGGGCTCTAAAATATACTTTGATATACTGAGCACTTCAACAATTCTTTCTTTGAGATGAGGAGGAGCATGATGCAATATGGAAAATAAAAATTCACCTCCTTTATGGCCTGTACTAATTTCCGCAATTCGAATGATGTCAGAAAGGACCCCTTGTTTATGAATTACATTTTGAAAAGGAATCTTTTTGAGATGATCGAAAATGTCATCTCCATATTTGCTCAAGCTGTCAATGATGTGGTTTGAGCCTGGTGTGATGAGCAAGAGCGCAATTAATTGTGATACGAATGCTTGTGATTTACTTTTTCCTGCCGCATCAATGGCAGCTATTTGTACGCTCTCGTTTTTTGAAGCCATCAAACGAAAAATTTCCGATTCAAACTCATGTAAATATTCTTGAGAAAGTATAGTTAATGCGGTAAGTTGTTTTTTTTGATCTTCACTCTTCAATAATGTCGTGATGGCTTCCACCGCATTTTGTTGCTGTTGCATGGAATCTGATTTCAAAATTCCTTTTAAGATGGATTCTTGGATCAGCGTTGGATACGTATCAAATATTTCTTGACCAATACTATTTTGAATTTCAGGATCTCCCGATTGTGCACAGAAATAAGCCGCTTCCGCCTTGGTTTCAAGATGCGTTTCGGTAAGGTAGATGTGTTTTACTTCTGGAAGATATTCGCTCCATCCTCTTTGATTTAAAATTTTCAAAGCCACCCGTTTCACACTATTGCTGTCAGAAGTTAAAACGAATTTCATTTCTTCGCGAAGGACTTCTGGAAATTTTTCATCCAACGCCGTAATCCCATAAATAATATCTTCTTTCTGATGATTGTAAATACTATCTTTTAAAAGTTTTGAAAAGGAAGCCGATTCCATCGCAATCTCTGAACCCGAAATAAATCGATTTCGAATGGCAGTCGCCAAGGTTGAAATATAAAGTTTATGACTTCGAGTGATATTGTAGATCCATAAAACAGCCAAAATTAAAATCCCATAATTCAATAAGTAAAAATCAAAATTGCCTCCGATATTAAGGATGCACCAAAGAATTAATCCAATGACACCAAGTGCCAATGGCTGAATAAATCCTTTGATGATGGTATGTCCCTTTAGCCGAAGTTGTGTTGGCAAGGGTTGAAACATGGCTAAGAAAACAGGATCGTTCACCGAATATTTCGCAACACTAATGGCCATGAACATCACACCGATGTACATCAAGTTGTTGTAAACATCGTTCTGTCCACTACTCCAAAAAAAGTAACCTAATGAAAACAGAAAAAGTATCACAGGCATGATCAACAGCGAAAATTTAATTCCAGTTTGTTCAGCCAATCTCCCCGATAATAAAAGTTTAATTAAAATGATAAAAGCATATCCTACCGCTAAGAAGGTGGAGATGTATTTCGCTAATGATTCTTCCGTTTTAAATGTGCTTTGAACATTGTGTAAGAAAGTAAAATCAATCAACGTAAATGAAGCAATCGTTAAAAACGAGAGTCCTGATAAAACGAGAATATAATGATTGCCAAAAAATCCCGTCAATAATTTCTTATCCGAAAACTGTTCATGAGGCGCTTGTCGTACTTGTAAATTGATGTCGGGCTGCATTAAAATTTTACGAAGAAATAGTGATGCCAGCAAGATGGATCCTGCTGCGAACCAAAGTAAGTTGTTGATGCCAACAATGGGAACTAATACGGATACCGATAAATATCCCAATAACTTTGCAGGAATATCACCCGAGCTAATCAATCCAAACAATCGTTTTCCTTGTCGAACATCAAACACAATAGACGACATGCACCAAAATTCTAAATTCGATAAAAGATAAAACACACGCTCACCAATAATAATGATGAACGGAATGTAAGTGATGGAATCAAAATAAAAAGTACTTCGCAATAAAAATGGAATGAACACCATAATGCTCATAACCATTAACAATAATTTACGGATCGAGAGTTTGTGTTCGAAGTAGGAGTAGGACCTTCCCACAATCATCATGGCAATGGATGATAAAATAAAGGCTAACGGTAATTGTTGCGAACCATACTGAGATAAAAACAACGTGCTTGCAACCGTAAAAAGCAAAGCCTGACCAATACCCGAAAAGAAATGATGAAGCACCAAGTTTTGAACCGTGGTTTTCTCATCATTTCGGATGTTGAATAGTCTTAACCAAAAGGAAAGCTTGCTATTCATAAGGGTTTTGTGGGTTCCGAAGGATTTATTCAGCTAAAATAGCAAATAGTATTGCTCGTAGGGTTGTGGACATCTAATTTCAATGAAAATAGGAGAAATCCCTTATTTAGCAATCTAAATTTAAAGGAAAATAACTCATATGAGTTAAAATTATTCAAGTAATAAACGAGGAAGTGAGTTTAAATATTCGCCTTTTCAACAAAGTACATATCAATCTCACCTTTGTTCTTCGCTTGAATTTTACCACGGTGCGTGCATTCAAATTTGTCTTTGATGATTTCGTAAGTGAATCCGCTAATGTTTACTTTGCCAATTTCACCGCTGCTTTCCATTCGGGAAGCGGTATTCACCGTGTCGCCCCAAATATCGTATGCGAATTTTTTTATTCCTACAATTCCTGCAACCACCGGCCCCGTATGAATTCCTAAACGTAATTCAAAAAATGGTTGATCGATGGCAATACGTTTCGCTTTATTTGCTTCGATGAATGCTTGCATTTCTAATCCCGCTTTTACAATGTCTTCAGCATGGGTTAAACTTGGAACAGGCAATCCACCAGCACACATGTAACTATCACCAATGGTTTTGATTTTCTCTAATCCGTAGCTAGTTATGATGCGATCAAACTCACTATAACATTCGTTAATTTCAGCAACCAATTCTTCGGCTGTCAACTTTTCACTGGCTTGCGTAAAGTTTTTGAAGTCGGTGAACATGACAGTGACTAAATCAAAACTTTTAGCTTTCGCTGTTCCAGTTGCTTTTAATTCTTCTGCTGTTTCTTCTGGTAAAATGTTTAAGAGTAATTCGTCGCTGCGTTTTTTCTCTTTAGCTATTTTGTTGCGTTGACTTAAAAATACACCCGCAAATAAAAGTACGATGGTGAATCCACCAATAAAACTATTGCGAACAATTTTTTGCCTTCTGAGTTCTTGCTCTTGAATTTCTTTGTCTTTGGTAAGTAATGATATTTCGGATGATTTCTTATCGATGTCAAATCTAAACTGTAGCGTTCCTAATTTCTTTTCGATATCTAAATCGAAGAGTTTATCTTTTATACTCAATAGCAACGTTTGATATTTGTAAGCATTGCTAAAATCTTTTTTTAATGCGTATGTAATGGCTAACCCTTCGTAAGCATCTTTGATTTGGTAATCGGATCCAATCGCCTTGGCAATCTCTTCTGCCTCGTGAAAGTTTTTAAGAGCTAAAGTGAGATCGCCTTTCTCTTTATACGATGTAGCTAATCCCAAGAGAGAAATGGCCATGTCGTTTTTTGCATCTAATTTTTTGGCGTAATCATATGCTTTCACCTGATACTCCAATGCCTTTTGGAAATTTCCTCTTCTGCGATATACTTTTCCAATATTGTTTAACGTGTAGGGAGCACTTCCTGATCCTTCAAAGGCAACTAGTGATTTTTCAAAGAAGAGCAGCGCCGAATCCAGATTGTTTTTTTCTAAATAAATCTCGCCCAAGTTTACAGTCACCGTTCCTATAGCATCATTGTCCTTTATAAGCTCACTTAAAGGAAGAGCCCGCAAATAGAATATTTGTGCTTGTTCTTTGGTTGCTTTTTTATTGAAGTAGACAGCGCCAATATTGATACAATTAGTAACAATTCGCAACGTGTCTTTCATCTCCTCTGCAATTTTGAGCGACTTTAAATAGTACTCAAGAGCATTGGCATCATCACCTTGATTGAAATAGACAGCACCTAAATTACTTTGTAAATTGGCTACACCACCTTTGTCGCCGATGGAATCGAATGCAAGAATTGATTTATTCCAATTGTCTAATGTTAAGATGTAATCTCCTTTGAAATAATAAGCCATCCCTAAATTTTTATAAGAGAAAGCAGTTCCTTTCATAAAATTTATTTCTTCCGATAATTTTTTTGCTAAGGTGGCATAACGAATGGCTTCATCGGGAGCATCGCTGAAATTAGCTTTGCTTAATTCCAAAAGAATGTTGACGCGTGCCGAATCTTGCGCACTTGCATCCAATAATTTTTTTAAACTGTCAAGGGGGTTGGTCTGTCCAAAACAAAGCGAAGCCGTTAAAATTAAAACTAAAATAGCGGAGACGCGATTTTTCATATTCCCTTTCACTCTTTGCATTGATTTATGATGGATAAAGATATATTAAATTTTTATCGGGTAAATTGGAGCCTAAATCTCAAAATACATAATTTGTCTCCTTTATTTAGTTGCGGGGAGATGGGTTTTTAGTCTAAAATTTAACCTAATCTATTGAAAACTAAACCTATCAGCTAATTACTAGTATTCTAAAACTAAAAAAGGTCATTGCTTTGAAGCAATGACCTTTTAGAATACGAAGTAGGAAGTGTTTTTAATCTTTCACAAATCGGAGGATGTATTCATCCGTTTCAGTTTGAATTTTCACGAAATAAATTCCGGATTGCAGACTACTACAATCAAAATTCATATCGCTTCCTAAACCATGAACGCTTACTTCGTACCTGCGCCCCGTTATATCTAATAAAGTAACCATACTTGGATTCATTTTAAAACCAAACGACTTCAAGTTGATAAGTCCAGTAGTTGGATTTGGATATAAATCAATTTTACTTTCTACGTTCGTATTACTAATTCTACTATACCCTGAAACACAAGCTGTGGAGGAAGAGCTTGCTGTTGCTGTTTCTAAAATTAGCGAAGAATTATGATACGTTTTTATTCCGCATGTCAATGGTGATCCATTGAAATAAATGGAGAAGGTAGTAGCTCCTGGATAAAATAAAATAGGAGGGTTTCCTGAGTAGCTTCCAGAAGTAGAGATGTAGTTATTGGATCCTAACGGCACATATAATGGAATGCTATTATTATTCAGATAGCTAAAGTTAGCTTTGTAATTAAATCCAGATGGATCATTCACTAATGTTTCTACACAAACCAAGCTCGGTAAAATTTTCTTTGCACCATATCCTTTTGGATTGATGTATAAAAGTCCCGATTGATAAGTGATATTGTAATTCGCCTTCTTAGGGAAATTTAAACAACATACTGTAATCGGATATACGCCTGCTGATTGATTACAGCCAACAGGTGTGGAATAAGTCGGTCCAGACGTGATGGTAGTTTGCTCATTGTTTTTCCATCCTGTAATTACGGAAGTAAAGGAAGGTAATGAATTACCTTTGAATATCCATTTTGTATCAGCAACCACTAATAAACTAGCTTTTGTAACCGTGAGCGTTCCATTCTTTTTGTCCAATATATAATTGTTAGCGGATCCACCACTCAATGTTATACTGTATGTTCCAATATTGGAAGTTGGTGTCGCCGTGCAACTAATAGTAGGAGGAGTAATGGATAATTCGTTATCTCCATTGATGAACCCATCGTACGTAATGGTGAATGGCGGATTAGGATCACCATATACTCGTGTTTTATTATCAGCTGTTGCATACAAAGTAGCTTTTGTAATATTCAAATCACCACTTAAATAATTTACGATGTAGTCAGATGGAAGAATAAGTCCAAGGTTTTTTGGAACGATTTTATGATTGCCAAATGGATACGGGAAGTTCAATACTTGTTGACTATTATTTTGTACTTCATATTGAACAATTCCATTTGATATACTTAATAAATTATCATCATAACCAAATCCACTAACTGCATTGGTAAAAGTGATCGGCGCGCCATATACTCCTGATTTGTCATCAGCCTCTACCGTTAATGTTTTAGGTAAAATTGTAAGTGTTCCTAATCCATAAGTGATATCAAAGTTGTTGCTTAATAATGCAGCAGGTACAATGGCATGTGTTCCTGCATAAGTACCCGTAATCATATTAATTCCTAAGAAATCATATAAGGTGTCATTGGCAGGAGCATTGGCATCTGCTTCATCAATAATGACCGCAATGTTTTGGTTGCTTGTTCCGCCTCCGTCAACATTACTGCTGTTTACAATGGGTGAGCCATTTACTAACGCTCGTGCATTAACGACAGCCGTTCCATTTACTAAGGCTCTTGCATTTACTAAAGCTCTTGCATTTACTAACGCTCTTGCACTTACTAATGGTGCGGTGGATGAATCATCTTGATAATTAAATACGGAGGCTGTAGCCACATCTACCAAATTCATGGTTTGGAAAGTGGGAACACCATTTACTAATGCTCGTGCATTTACTAAAGCTCTTGCATTCACTAAAGCGCGGGCACTAACTAAAGCACTTAGGTTAGTGAGGTCTGAATTAACCAATGCTCTTCCATTAACCAATGCTCTAGCATTAATGAGTGCTAAAGCATCCACCATATTTTGCTGATGATCATTGGCAAGTGTACTAAGTACAAGCGCTTGATCGACTGGAGCAATATTGCTTTCATCGTACTGATAGAGGAAATCATTAATTTCAATTTTATCTCCGTAAGTAACCGTGGTGTCTTTAGCAGTGATATGCAACGCCAATTTTTCAATGGTTAATAATCCATTCTCGAATTCATAATTGAAGAAGGTATTGTATCCAGGATCAGTTACCGTTGCGTTAGCGCTGATGAAGTAAATTCCAGTATTACTTAAAGAAGTGGCTGGAGTGTTGAAGACCAGAGGAGTCAAACCTATATCTGCATAAGTTAATCCTGAGCTTGCCAAAGGAACATTGTCCACTAAGATGGTTGCAGTGAATGCAGGTAAACTCTCTCCATATTTTTTGCTTTTGTTGTCGGCTGTAATTTTTACATTTTTCTTGATGGTTGAGAAGAAATATAAAGTGTCCGAATTTCCTCCGTCGTTTAAGAAAGGAACTAACGGTGGAGTGTATACGTACACTGGAAAATTGCCGAAGAAGGTGGGGAAGGTAGCCGAGATATTCGATGAATTGATGAACGTAGTAGGTAAGGTGTCTCCATTAAAAATGATGACCGACGAGGTAGTGAAATAATTTCCTTCTACCGCTGCACTCAATACAACCGTTCCAGGTACGATGGTCGTATCCCAAACTAATGCTCCGGCTTGTGGCGTAGGAGCTGCAAAGGTTAACATGGCATCAAAAGGTTGAATGTAACCACTGCCTGTATTGAAGTCGAATCCAGGTGTACTCATATCAAGTGCAGTGCTAGTCAACAGTGTTTTCATTTCGGATGGACTCACGACATCTCCATAAAACTTTTGCTTTGCGCTTCTTAATAAAGCTCCTACTGCAGCTGCATGAGGTGCCGCCGCTGAGGTTCCAAAGAAATTTGGGAACACGTCGCCATCAACATTGGGTCCGCCTAATTGCACCGTAGTATTTCCACCGTTAGGAGCAATTACATCCGGTTTATTTCTCACCACGCCATTCACGGGAGTTCCTCCACGTGAAGAGAAATCTTGAACTGTTGGTGGATTCACTCCGTAGTCAGGTGTATTGAAATAATTTACAGCTCCCACCGTGATTGCACTCGCAGCGTTAGATTGACCAACAATGGTAGAGATCCCATTGGCATGTTCGTTGAACGATAATTCCCCTCTAAAAACAATTAGTTTGAAATTAGAATTGATGGATCCTGCTGCGCGAATAATTGTTAAATTCGCTTGAACAGGAACGGTTCCAGGAACAATGAATGGCAACACTTCTAAAGGATCACCACCTAAATTGTTTCTGTTAAAACCAAAATACTGTGTTCCGAATTGATTGGTTAAATAAATATCATAATCCGTTTGTGTACCTGTGGATGTTTGTCCTAAAGAATAAATGGAATCTTGCCATTGAAGTACAATGGTGTAATTTCCAGGTGCTAATGTCACGCTTAATAAATTATCACCTCCACCAAAATCATGAGCCGTACCCGTTAAACCGAATGGTGCTGCCATTGGTGCATAAAAATTTTGATAGGATTTAGAATCGAAATTTCCAGCTGCTACAAAATAACTAACACCCATTGAGCTTACTGAATCTACTGCTTTTGCTACTACTCCATCTTGGAAGAAAGGAGAAGTCACCCAAGTAACATCATCAGCAATAATGTCACATCCATTCTGTGCACATTGAATAACGCCTAATGCCATATCACCTTCGCTAATCGTAGCCGTACGGAATCCAAGTTCTGCATCGGGTGCAACGTCATGAATAATTTGTAACATCGCACGTCCTTCATCGCTGCGTTGTCCGTATGGATATTCTTTGATAATATCCACAGGAGTTAAATCATCATCCGGATTTCCAATTCCAGGTAAATCACCATTTACTACATCCGTATTCGCCGGATTTCCTAAGATGCTGTTGTAGCTATCAGATAATACACAAACTTTTACTCCTTCACCGGTGATACCAAATGCTTCACGTACTTGTGGGGTGCGTTGTGCAATATCTCCTTGCGAGGTAGTCACTCCACTGTTAACTACAGATGGATAAACAGGGCGCACATAATTAATCAATGCAGCTACAGGCGGCAATGTTAAATTGTTCAAATTCGCAATGGGCATTCGACCTGTAATAATTAATGGATTCAATCCATTGGGAATGGTATCCGTTAACCCATAGCCAGTAACGTTATAAATGAGATTAAATAAATTTTGTGTTTGTCCTTCAATCGAAATAATTTCAACATAAACACTATCTCCTCCAAAGAAGTAAACATCGTTGATAGTGTCAGAACCTACTGTGTAATTTAAATAAAGTGAACTTAACTCACATCCTAAAACACCATTGTATTTTCCATCTGGACATGGTGTGTAATACGGTAAAATGCAAGGTCCTTCTACAATGATAACCTGATCTGTCGCCGTACATCCGCTATTGGGATCTGTTACAACGATTGTGTATGTACCAATTCCATTTACTATTGGAGAAGCTGTGTTTGCACCTGAAACAATATTACCTGTGCCCGTTGTTGTCCATGCAAAATTTACTCCGGCAGTATTTGAACTACCAGCTAAAGTAACTTCCAATATTGAACAGGTAATTGCATTTCCTGGTCCAGCTTCTGCAGTAGGAGTAGAATAATTAGTAGATACAATTGCATCTTCAGAGGCCGTGCAACCATTCAACGGATTACTAACGGTAAGCGTATACGTTCCTGGTGCATTTACAATTGGGGAAGGGGTGTTTGCTCCGGATACGATACCTGGGCCCGTCCACAAATAATTTACACCATTGGTGGAAGAGCTTCCATTTAATGTTACTGTGACGTTTGTACATGACAAAGTGAGATCAGGACCCGCTTTCGCATCTGGTTGAACCGTGTTTGAATTCACCACCACTTGATCTGTTGCAGTACATCCATTACTAGTCACGGTAACCGTATATGTACCTACCATATTAACGGTAGGGGTAGCCGAACTTCCTCCAGATACAATTCCAGGACCTGTCCAAGAATAAGTAACACCTGGCGTAGTAGAAGACCCATTTAACACAACCGTAGTAGCAGAACAAGTTAGCGTCTTATCAAGTCCAGCATATGCATTGGGTGTTGTACAACTTCCTGGTGAAACAAAATTGATTGTTACTCCACTATTTATGATGACTTGTGTTCCACTCCAAAGAGAGCCACTTATTTCAGAATTTCCTGTCCCCGAACCAATATTGATTGCTGAATACGGAGCATACACATTTCCCAACCATCTTGACAATCCTCCACCATTCCCATTGGTGATCGTGAAAGCGCCGGCTCCTGTTCCATGTGTCTCCGAAAAAATCCGAGAAGCATTTCCACCGTTAATCATGGAAGCATTTACTTTACCCAAACACATGTTTCCATGCACATATATTTTAAAGGTCCCAGTAGTACTGTTTTGAAAATTAAAAACAAAACTATTCGCATTTCCTGAATTGTTTATTGAATTAAAAACATAAACTCCAGGACCATTTAATGTTATGGTTTTATTCCCACCTAGCGTTAAATTATTGTAGTTTCCTGGATTAATGGTTGTTGTTGAGCTAATATTTTGTGATCCTGCAGATGGAAAAACAACAGGAACAGGAAGTGAAGGTAAAGTAGGTAAGTTGGGTATTCCAATAATATTTCCTCCTCCTGGAAGTGGACCTGTATAAGTGGTTCCAGTAGGATGAGTAACAGAGCCAGCTATGTTCCCGCTGCCAACTGTGATATTTCCATTGGCATGGATAGATCCTGCTAAACTTAAGCTAGATCCGATGCTGATGCTAGTACCACTTTGAGATCCCGCATTAGCAGCAGCAATACTACCGCCAACCATATTGCTATTGGATAAAATAACATCATTTCCGCTGCGAATGGATCCCGTTATGGATGAATTTCCAGTTGTTTTTACTAATACATAACTTCCAATTGTTCCGCCATTAATGGTGGTGGAAGAAGAAAGTTGTACCGCAAATCCAGGAGACGCCGGGTAGGCACAAGACTGACCTGGAACTGTTCCGTTGCCACCAAAAAGAACATAATCGTTGAGGTTTTGTACTTGTCCAAAACTTTGTTTTGGAAAGAAGGAAAGAAGCATAGTTGCAATAAATAGCATGCAAAATCGAACGAGATTTCGTTGGTTGTTTTTCATTTTTTTTAGTATTGAGAAATAGTATTATTCGCTGTTATTAATAGACGGAGAAGGATTCGACAGTGTTTAAAATTTCAGACTGCAAGTTTGCACTAATTTTTTAATTGTGCAATAGTCGAAAAGGGTGAAAATGGTAGAATTTACTATTCATGAAGGATTCTTGATCAAATGGTATAAAATCAACCTTTTTCAGGAAAAAAATGCTGAAAAAAGCGTGTTTTCGGGATTTTTACGAAAATTGAGCCATCTGCTTGGATTGAGAAAACCCTTTGATTCATTTGATAATACGTATAGAAATGAATATTATTGAAGTTCTCTTCTAACATTAGATAAATAAACGCTTGTAATTCTTGGTTATTTTCATATTTTTGAATACACATTCAACCCAAATCTTACTACCATTTTATATCCTTTACTATGAAAAAACATCTTGCATTACTAGCAATATTTCTATTGCTAGGCACTAACGCTTTACCTCAAATGGTTCCGCAAATAGAGTCTTTTGAAAGTGCGACCATCTTTCCTGCCCCTGGATGGAGACAGCAAAAGTATTTGACAAATGTAAATGGAGAATTTGTTCTTCAGTCATTTGCAACTGCAACAAATCCAGCTCCAGGAGCCGCGCCCAGTGGTGGTAATAACTTAATGATGTTTAATTCATTTGTGGGAGTAAATAACGATACATCCATCATCATTACTAAGCCGTTTGATTTTAGTAATAATGCGGGAGTGAATCCACAATTTAGTTTTTATATGTTTCGTGATAATGGTTTTGCCCTTAACGATGATCATATTCGAGTGTATATTAATACGGCTCCCAATATGACTGGAGCCACTTTATTGAGTAACACGTTAGGTACAAATAAACTGTCGAGGTATAATGCTACAGCTCCTGCAGCCACGGCAAATACATGGAATTTGTATTCTTATAATTTGGCTGCTGCTACCTATACCGCAAAAAGATATTATTTTATTATTATGGGTGTTTGTAAGGATGGTAACAATATTTATTTGGATCGTTTTACTACAAATACGTACCCATCTGCAACACTTGCATCGGATGTAAACATCAATTTGTTTTACCAAAATACAGCTATTGTTGGAACAGGCGCATTGAATAGTATGGTGGTTGGGATTCGTTGTATTATCGCTGGTACCAGTGGTTGTGGAGTAGTGAATGGAGCACTGTCTACCGCAGTAAAATTAGATACACTCATGCTTAATACCAATGGAACTACCAAGATTTCTGATATTGAGAATGCAAAAATTTATTATACCGGTGGAAGTATCTTGTTTGATACAACTTATGTAAGCCCCTTCCCAGTAACTGCGGGTACAGATGATTATCCGACTCGTCGATTTGGGCAAACCATCGCTGTTCCTGGTACCAATCTCGATTTTGTAAATGGAACAACATCCTGTATTTATCTCGAATATGATACTACCTATTTCTGGTTGACTTATGATGTAAAAACAAATGCAGCCTTAGGTAATTTTTTAGATGCTGACCTTCGTGGTTCTGCAGTAGGTGGATCTGCAGGAGCATGCCCATCGCCTGGAGGTACAGGTATTTCTGTCATTCCAAATCCTGGAGGGTTTTCTCTCCCTGGATCTAGTCTTATTGATGCTCCTTATTGTGTAGGTACATATACCATAGGTACTTCTCGTACAAATGGCTCTTACACAAATAATGATTATATAACGCATGTTATTTTAAATGGAGCCAATGGTACTGCTATAAATACAACAACGGGTGCTAAAAATGACAATACAGGTTTGCCATCCAATTTAGCTTGTCTTGTTTTTAATGGTGGACCTGGTTGTGACTTCACGGCACATCCTCCCGATTATGAATTGTGGCCACCGGTGTCAGGACGAACAGTTGTTTTAACTCAAGGTACTGCATACTCTGTTCAAGTGCGTGCTGGAACTTGGCCAAGTAATAATGATATTGCTGTCTTTATAGATTACAATCATGATGGAGATTTTAGCGATGCAGGAGAAAAATTAGGTCAGGTTAGTTTGCCTGGCCTAGGGATTGGCAACTTACCTTTTACAGCACCCGCAACTGGATATCTTGGTAAAACAAGAATGCGTGTGCGTGAAGTGACAGGAAATAATAATATCGATCCATGCTCATTAGAATCGTTTGGAGAAATTGAAGATTTTACAGTAACACTTTCACCCAACTGTCCTGCAGGAATTAAATTATGGCTCGGTAATACATCGGATTGGAATGATCCTGCAAATTGGTGTGGAGGTGTTCCTGCCATTACTGAGAATGCTGTCCTTGATCGAGTGCAAGTTTTTCCACCTTCTGGAACACCAACTCGACCGTATTTATATCCTGTAATTAAATCGAACATCATAGCGAATGCAAGAAATTTAACTATCTCTTCATTGGATACAATTGTGATCGATGCACCCTCTCCAAGTGTGAATTCACTCAAGGTTGCAAAAGATCTAACGAATAATGGAAGAATCTCCGTGACAAATTCGTATTCAAATAGTCTCTTATTTGGGAATGGAACTATAGTAAACAATATTTATACTCCATTTAAATCGCAAAGTACCGACGCGCGAACTCAAATTATTTATACTGCGACAGAGTTGGCAGCCGCTGGAATGTTGAATAATGATGAAATTTCAGGACTCGAGTTCTCATTAATATTTAAAGGAAGTATAAATGCATTTAATGGTTTTACCGTGAGTTATGCTTTAGTTCCTTTTAGTCAACATGCCAGCAATGTTCCTTATACAGGCGCAATGTCAACGGTTTATGGCCCTACAGCATTCTCGACTATTTTTCCTGGTATCAACACAATTAATTTGAATTTGCCAATTGTTTGGGATGGAACTAGTAATTTGTTAATTCAATATTGTTTCGACAATAATGCGAATATAGGTTCTAATGATGATCGAATTGAAATCACTCAAACTACAGGAATAAAATCGACATTAATTTTATCAACTACCTCGAATGCTACTGCAGGTTGTGCCATGGTTCCGGGAGCAGGAGTGACTGATAATTTCTTTTCTGGTTTAAGTTCTTTCCGCCCTAATTTCACTTTCTTATTAGATCGCCCTTATGGAAAGGCTATCATTAACGTACAAGAAGATTGGATCAACAATGGAACTTTTGTTGCAGGAAATAGTCGTGTAGTAATGGATAGTACTATTGCTCAAACTATCTCGGGTTCACAGGTAACTACATTTAACGAGTTAGAATTAAATAAGACAGTAAATACACAAACGGTAACCATGTTAAAAAGAATCATCATTGATTCTTCACTCGTTTTGTCACAAGGTTTGTTGTTGATGAACGGTTTTAGTATTAGTATGAATAACCCATCTTTAACCACTGGAAATTTAATTTCGCCTCAAGGTCCTTTTGCAAGAACGAATGGATATTTGATTTCTGAAAAGGAATTGTCTTCTGTTATATGGAAAAATATTAATACAATAAACGGATATCGTGTGATTCCGTTTGGAAGTAATGTGGGCTCTCCATCTTACATTCCATTTTCATTTAATCATAAAAGCGGGAATATTGGAAATGTAACGATCTCAACTTATAGCGCACCTAGTAATTTACCATTTCCAACTGCAGTAACGCACTTGAATAATACTGCAATTCCTCCAGCGAATAATGCAGCCGCTACCGTGGATCGTTTTTGGTTAGTTCAAAAAACAGGAAGCAATCCTGTAGCAGATATCGTCTTTCGTTTTACTTCTTCAGAAAGGCCAGCCGGAATGTCGGCTTTCAATCAAGGAAAAGCTCAACCTTATCGTACCACTTCAAATACGAATTCATGGATGCGTTTAGTTACCCCTTATACTAATGTAACCTATACACAATCTTATGGAACAAGTGCATCGCCTGCATTTGATTCGGTACGTGTTGTAAATTGGGATTGGCCTACAGTGCCGCAAAGTCCAGCACCTTACTCAGATCCGGCAGGAGCAATTGGAAATTCGCATCCATGGATTGTAACGTTAAACAGTGCTCCTTGCGGGTATAATTATTCTTCATCAGGAATTTTAGTTTCTGTGGTGAATAAGGCGAATGAAACATGTGCTGGATTTTCCGATGGTGCCATTAACATTTCGGTGACGGGTGGTTCCTCACCATATGCCTATTTATGGAGTAATGGAAGTGCGACACAAAATCAAAGTAATTTATCGGCTGGAACGTATACGGTTACTGTCACCGATGCAAATGGAGGAACCGCATCTTTAACAGTAAATGTTGGTATAAGTAACCAAACGCCTTCGACTCTAGGTACAGTGAGTGGACCAGGTACAGGATGTCCTGGAGCAACCAACATTACGTACGTAGTTCCAACTACTGCGGGTGCTACAAGTTATCAATGGGTACTTCCTTCAAATATGACATTAGTCTCCGGACAAGGAACGAATGTTATTATTGTAAACTTTAATGCAAATTTTACCACCGGAGTATTATGTGTAACAGCTTCTAATGTTTGTGGTTCAACAGCGCCTTCTTGTTTGATTATTAATAGTGCTCCTGTGCCGAGTACACCTTCAACAATTACTGGCTCAGCGTACGGTGTATGTGGGTTAACAAGAAATTATTCAGTTACGAATGTCGCAAATGTAAGCTACCAATGGTCGGTTCCTGCTGGTGCAACAATAGTTTCAGGGCAAGGAACTAATGCAGTTTCCATTCAATTCACTACGTCGTTTACTTCTGGAGCTATTTCTGTTGTTGCTAGCAATGGATGTGGTTCTAGTAATGCACGTACTAAAACGGTGTATGGAAAACCAACAAAGCCAACAGTAATTAATGGACCCACGCAATTGTGTATTACAGATACTGTGGCGTTTTCTACAGTTGCTGTATTTGGAAATAATACTTACACTTGGACAATGCCTACTGGACTCACCATCTTATCTGGTCAAAACACCACCAGCGTAAGTGTAAAGGTGGGTGCATCTGCAGTTGCTGGAGATGTATGTGTGAAGGCGAAAAACAGTTGTGGCACTTCAGTCAATTTATGTTTAACGGTGAGCATCATTCCAAATCCATTGGCAATTGGAACCATTACGGGGAATGCAAATGGAGTTTGTAATTCCACAAAAAATTATTCTGTAGTTAATCAAGTGGGAGTAGTATTTAATTGGACCGTTCCATCTGGTGCTACCTTACTTTCTGGGCAAGGAACTAACGCAGTTAGTGTTTCATATAGTAATTCATTTGCTTCAGGAAATATTGTTGTAACAGGAACGAATTCATGTGGCAATTCGACCAGCGCTTCCAAAACGATAACAGGTAAGCCAGCAATTCCAGCAACTATAACAGGCCCTACGAGTGCATGTTTTAATGGTCAAAATATAAATTATTCATGTAGCAATTCTACTGGAGCCACAAGTTATACGTGGACAATTCCTGCAGGTGCAAGTTTGGTGAGTGGGCAAGGAACAAATGCTATTGTACTCAATTTTGCAAGTACAGTAGGAAATGTACTTGCATTGAAAGTAAAAGCGAGTAATGCATGTGGAACTAGTGCCAATAAAACATTGAACATTACAATGCTTAGTTGTCCTAGAATTTCTAATGATGAACAGTCCGAAATCATATTATATCCTAACCCTGCCAAAGACGAACTTACGGTAACATGGTTCACGGATGCAGATGAAGATTTACACGTTACTTGTATCGACATCTTAGGGCAACAATTAATGAGTAAGAATTATCTGAGTTTAGAAGTTGCATCAGGAATAAAAATTAACACTTCAACTTTCTCCAACGGTGTTTATTTCATTCGTGTTATACAAGGAGATGTAGTTCGAACCAGAAGGTTTGTCGTGAAGCATTAAAGAGGGTAGATGTTAGTTGTTGGATGTTAGATATTGTAGTAAGTGACCTTAAAGGATAGACTTTTTGCAATTGGATTATTTATAAGTAACGTTGATGAAAGAGATGAACCCAAATTATGCAATAGCATAATTTGGGTTTAGTGCTAATGAAAATAAAATTTTTGTCGTGGTTAACATGGAATAAACATTTTTTTCGAAGTATGTAGAGTATATTCTGTGGATGGTAGTAGCCCCACAAATTTTTGAAATAACTTGTTATTCTGAACTATTTTCCTAATTTTGGTTTATAATAACCTATACATCCATCTAACAGTTTTTAGATTTTGACCATGAAAAAAATTCAAATTTTATTGGCAGTATTTGTATTGCTAAGCAACCTTGCATTCTCCCAAGTGGTGCAGCAAATAGAATCGTTTGAAAGCTCAACTATTTTCCCTGCGCCAGGTTGGAGAACGCAAAAGTATGCGACTAATGTTAGCGGAGCATTCGTGCTTCAACCAGTTGCTACTGCTACCAATCCAGCTCCAGGAGCAGCTCCAGGGGGAGGTGCCAACCTAATGATGTTTAATTCATTTACTGGTATTAATAATGACACTTCAATCATCATAACAAAACCTTTCGATTTTAGTAATAATGCGGGAGTGAATCCTCAATTTAGTTTTTACATGTATCGTGATAATGGTTTTACTCTTGCTGACGATCATATTCGCGTGTATATTAATACCGCTCCTAATATGATTGGAGCTACTTTGTTGTCGAATACATTGGGTACAAATAAACTTTCGAGGTACTATAATATCGCTCCAGCTTCTAGTGCTAATACATGGAACTTATATACCTATGATTTAACCGCGGCTTCTTACACTGCGAAACGATATTATTTCATTATCATGGGTGTTTGTAAGGATGGAAATAATATTTATATGGATCGTGTTACTACGAATACTTATCCTTCTGCCACCTTAGCAAGCGATGTAAAGATGGATTTATTTTTACAAAATGGTGCATCTGTAGGGGCTGGTGTAAACAATCACATGATTGTTGGTCTTCGTTGTATTATCGGGGGTACCAGTGGTTGTGGTGTTGTGAACGGAGCGCTTTCTACCGCAGTAAAATTGGATTCGCTTTTAATGAACACGAACGGGACTACCAATGTATTAGATATTGACGATGCTAAAATCTATTACACAGGTGGAAGCACACTTTTTGATACTACCTATGTAAGTCCGTTCCCCGTAACTGCAGGAACTGATGATTATCCTTCACGTCGATTTGGATCAACAATAGCTGTACCCGGTACGAATCTCGATTTTATTAATGGCGCCACTTCATGTTTGTATTTGGAATACGATACCACTTATTTCTGGTTAACATATGATATTAAAGCTGCAGCAACAGAAAGTAATTTTGTAGATGCTGATTTGCGCGGTTCTGCGGCGGGCGGTACTGCTGGTACATGTCCATCTCCAGGAGGTACAGGGATTCCTGTTATTCCTAGTGCAGGTGGTTTCTCTTTGACTGGTGCCAGCCAAATTGGATTGCCGTATTGTATCGGATCATACACGCAAGGAACATCAGGTTTAGCTTTTAGTTACACCAATAATGATTATATTCAATCTGTTGTTTTAAATGGTGCAAGTGGAACTGCTATTAATACGACTGTTGGTCCAACAAATAATAATACTGGATTACCTTCTAACTTACCCTGCTTAGTTTCTAATGGTGGTGCTGGTTGTGACTTTACTTCTCATCCTCCTGATTATGAATTGTGGGCTCCTGTAGCTGGACGAACCGTAGTATTGGCTCAAGGAACAGCCTATTCAATAGCAGTGCAAGCAGGAACATGGTTAACAAATAATAATATTGCTGTATTTATTGATTATAATCGAGATGGTGATTTTATTGATGCGGGTGAAAAATTAGGACAAGTAAATTGTAGTGCAAATCAAGTATTGAATATCCCTTTTGTTACTCCTGCAGCAGGTTATACTGGTTTAACAAGAATGAGAGTGCGTGAAGTGTTTGCAAATTCAAATATTGATCCTTGTTCTCAGCAAAATTATGGTGAAATTGAAGATTTTAATATTGTTATTTCTCCCAACTGTCCGGTAGGATATAAATTGTGGTTAGGAAATACCGATGATTGGAATAATGCTGGTAATTGGTGTGGAGGTGTTCCAGCTATTACAGAAGATGCAGTAGTAGATCGAGTGCAAGTATTCCCTCCAATTGGTACAGCCTCTCGTCCTTATTTCTGTCCAACTATCAAATCAAATATTTTGGCAAATGCAAACAATTTGACAATTTCTTCATTGGATTCTTTAATCATTAATTCTCCAACTGCGAGCACGAATGCATTAAAATTAAGAAGAGATTTAATTAATAATGGCACAGTAAAAGTGATCAATTCATTAACTAAAAATTTGAAGTATGGTAACGGAACCCTCGTGAACAATATTTATACTCCGTTTAAAGCTCAAAGTACTGACGCTCGAACACAAATAATTTATTCGCAAGCTGAATTAACTTTGGCGGGTTTAGTTCCCAATGATAATATTAAAGGATTGCAGTTTAGTTTGAATTTTAAAGGTAGTACCGCTGCCTTTGGAGGATTTACAATTAGCTATGCTTTAGTTCCGTTTTCACAGCATGCGAGTAATGTTCCTTATGCGGGTCCATTTACAACCGTGTATGGCCCCTTGGCATATACCACAACATTCCCAGGTGTAAATACTATCAATTTAGTAAAACCCATCGTATGGGATGGAATTAATAATATATTGATTCAATATTGTTTTGATAATGCATCCAACGTAGGATCGAATGATGATCGTATTTACATTACACAAACAACAGGAATTAAGTCAACACTAATTTTATCTTCAACAACAAATGCGGGAGCTGGATGTGCAATGATTCCAGGAGGAGGTGTAACGGATAATTTCTTTAGCGGATTAAATTCCTTCCGTCCTAATTTTACATTCTTAATTAATCGCCCTTATAGTAAAGCTATAATTACGGTACAAGAAGATTGGTTGAATAATGGATTCTTTGAGGCGGGTTATAGTCGTGTGCGAATGGATAGTACCGTAGCGCAAACTATCGACGGGACACAGCCAACTACTTTTAATGAGTTAGAATTAAATAAAAGTTCCGCAGCCCAATTTGTGACTATGATGAGCGCCATTACGGTGGATACGTCCTTAGTTCTTACTCAAGGACAATTAAGGATGAATACTTATTCATTGACGATGAATAACCCTGGCGTAGTGAGTGCAACTGGAAATTTAGTAGCTCCCAAAGGACCTTTTGAAAGAACCAATGGATTTTTGATTTCGGAAAGTGCATCGGCATCTGTTATCTGGAAAAACATCAATTCACTGACTGGTTATCGCGTTGTGCCATTTGGTAGCGGCGCCATTGCCGCTCCTCTTTATATTCCTTTCTCATTCACACATAACAGTGGAAATTTAGGAAATTTGGATATCTCTACGTACAATGCTCCTGGAAATTTGCCTTTGCCTCCAACAGTAACGCATATAAATAATGCTTCTTCAGGCGTAAATAATGCGTCAGCAGTTGTTGATCGCTTTTGGATGTTAAGTAAAACTGGAGTAAATCCTAATGTGAATATTGTATACAGATTTACTACATCAGAGAGACCAGCTGGTATGTCTGCATTTAATCAAGGGAAAGCACAACCTTATCGCACTACACCTGTCGTTGATTTATGGTTACGATTAATTACTCCCTACACTTCTACTTCTTATACTCAAAGCTTTGGTACCAATGCAAGTCCAGCTTTTGATTCTGTTAGAGTTTCAAGTTGGGATTGGCCAATTATACCCGTGGGACCAGCTCCTTACTTTGAACCTTCTAGTTCCATTGGGAATTCAAATCCATGGTTGATTTCACTTAATGCTTCACCATGCGGATATGGAACAAATTCTGCACTTGTCGTGAATGGTTCTATTACACATGTAACATGTCCCGGAGGAAATGATGGTGCTATTGTGCTCTCTGTTACTGGAGGTGTATCACCTTATAATTATTTTTGGAATAATGGAAGTGCTGTTTCTAATATAAGTAATTTAACTGCTGGAACGTATACGGTTACTGTTACTGACGGTAATGGATTAACGACATCTGCTTCTTTCACTTTAAATGTACTCAATCAACCTCCCGCTCCACTAGGTAGTATTAGTGGCTCTTCTTCAGTTTGTGCGGGTGCTTCTAATATAACGTTCACAGTTCCCACTTCTCTCGGAGCTACAAATTATCAATGGACAGTTCCTGCAAACACAACCATCGTATCTGGAAATGGCACTAACAACCTTGTCGTAAATTTTGCAGGTAACTTCACCGCTGGAATTTTGTGTGTAACCGCTTCCAATGCATGTGGTACAACTGCACCAGC
This sequence comes from Bacteroidota bacterium, assembly GCA_031411335.1. GTDB lineage: Bacteria > Bacteroidota > Bacteroidia > AKYH767-A > OLB10 > JAJTFW01. Next base: position 627 of record JANOAX010000183.1, on the reverse strand, counting down.
GTGTTTGAATTTAGTCGCCAATTCAAGCGTTCCATCAATTCCCTCAACTATTACCGGTTCAGCGCTTGGTGTATGTGGGTTAACTCGAAATTATTCAGTTACCAATGTTGCAAATGTGACTTATGTGTGGACAGTACCTATTGGCGCTACCATCTTATCAGGACAAGGAACGAATGCCGTTAGCATACAATACAGCACTTCATTTGGAACAGGTGTCATCTCTGTTGTTGCTTCCAATGTTTGTGGTAACAGTAACGCACGTACGAAAACAATTTATGGTAAACCCGCTAAACCAACTTCAGTGAATGGTCCAATACTTTTTTGTGTGTCTGACACCGTTGTGTTTTCAACGAATGTTGTGTTTGGAAGTAGTTCCTATAACTGGACAGTTCCATCCGGCTTAATTATATTAAATGGAAATGGAACAAATTCAATTACGGTTACAGGTAATGGAACGAATGCACTAGGAGATGTTTGTGTTCGGACTCAAAATACTTGTGGCAATTCTGGATATCGTTGTTTAACAGTTGAAGCAGCGGCAAGCTTAAGTTCTATTGGAAGTATTACGGGGACAGCGAACGGAATTTGCGGTCTTACAAAAAATTATTCTGTTGTAAATTTTGCAGG
>JANOAX010000182.1:0-15395 GCA_031411335.1 Bacteroidota bacterium | reverse complement strand
CGATTGGATACTTGTCGACAAAGTGTATCATTACTCACAAAATCCCCTTCTTCCAAAGATCCATTATGATGAATAAATTTCTCTTGAATTAAACGTTCCATCTTTTCAAAACCCAATGTACTTTTAGTGGTTTGAGAAAAGAAATGAACGGGATGATGAAAATCGATTTTTTCTAAATCTTCTTCAGAAAAAACAACGATGGCTTTTCCTTCGGTTTGTCCAACCAGTCCGTTTACTTCTGCGTGCCCAGGCTGACCATAAATTACTATTTGCCCACCATTTTCTACAATACCTTCAAAGCTTGTTTTAACACGGTACTGCAATTTCAAAACTACCGGACAAGAAGCGTCAATTAACTCAATATTATTTTTAATCGCCAATTGATACGTAGAAGGTGGTTCACCATGCGCACGAATCAACACTTTGCAATCTTTAAGCGTAGCTAAACGATCGTGGTCGATGATTTCAAGTCCTTTCGCTTTTAAACGATCTACTTCTTCCCCATTATGAACAATGTCGCCGAGGCAGTAAAGCTTTCCATGCTGATCGAGTTCATCTTCCGCCATTTGGATGGCATATACCACACCAAAACAAAATCCAGAATTACTATCGATTTCTACGTTCATGAGTTTCTATCTTGCAAGATATAACGAATAATATTGGGTAATAGTTTAAGAAGTAGCAGAATTGGATAAAGCGAGTTTACGAACAGCTTCCATCACAAATTCTACTTGCTCTTCGTGGGTTAAATAGGTGTTGTCGAGAACAATAGCATCCACCGCTTTTCTTAGGGGTGACTCTTCGCGATGTGAATCTTCATAATCACGTCCTACTACATTTTGAATAACGTCATCTAAAAGCACATCAATACCTTTTGCTTTGAGTTCTTTATAGCGACGCTCGGAGCGAACCATCGGATCCGCTTTCATAAAAATCTTTAAATCGGCTTGAGGAAACACAGTAGTTCCAATATCACGTCCATCCATGACCAATCCACCATCATTTGCCGAATCTCTTTGCAACTTCACTAAATGGGCACGTACTGATTTAATGGCGCTCACATGACTGACTTGCTCATTAATCTCCATAGTACGAATTTCATTTTCCACATTTCGTCCATTCAAATACACTTCACTGAATCCAGATTCTGGATTAAATTGAAATGAGATATTGATTTTTCGAAGTACATCGCTATAATCATAAACATAATCATGCAACTCTTCCGGACCAGGAATAGGAATATTGTTTTCGAGAAAATAAAGGGTGACTGCTCTGTACATCGCACCGGAGTCAATGTAATGGATTCCCAATTTGCGGGCTAAGCCTTTTGCGACCGTGCTTTTCCCACAAGAAGAGTAGCCGTCAATGGCAATAATTAAGCGTGAGCTCATCGAGAGCAAAGATAATGAATTCGCCTCGGATATTAAAATAATTCTATGAATAAAAAGAGTAAAATTCAATGAATCTTACATCATTATTTTGTTACTAAATCGTTCTGTGTTGCTTAAAAAGTAAAAGGGATCTCATCAGAGACCCCATTCACCCAATCAAACCATAAAACACATCTTTTTCTCAACGAATTAATTCAATTCGCTGATGAATTATTTTTTTGTCCGTTTCAATGGTGTAATAATATACACCCGGTAACATTTTTCGTCCATCTAATTCAAATTGATAAGTAGCACCTTTCTCTACTAAATCATCGAATATTTGACCCATCAATTTCCCTTGATTGGTATATAACTTCACTTTTACAAAGGCATCTTCTCGAGCCGAATAAAAGATTGTTGTGTTTTCATTAAAAGGATTCGGATACGCTGAAGTTGAACCCTCCATAATCTGAATCGACATTTTAGGAAGGTGAGGTACGCCATCTATTTCCCCTTTTACATGAAAAGAAAAAATAAATAATCCCGATAGTATCAGGTAGCTCGCCTTCGTCATAATCCCTTATAGAGATCCAAAATACAAAGCTCGATCGACTTTTTGAATTGATTTTTGTGAATGTCAGTAATCCATACACGAAAAGCCTTAATTCAAAAGGGAAGTACTATTGTCGGAAAGGGTTTCGCGGAATCCAGTCCATTTCATACTTCTCAGGAAGCATATGACAAGCAATCCCATTCAATAAAGTGTTATTTAACTTGATGTAAGCCTGATAGGTATGAACCACAGCACCTACCGTAGTTTTCATTTCTAAAGCAGTACGTCCAAAAGAAATGAGTGGCGACTTGGCCAAAATAGCCATTTCGATATACGTATAAAGTATATTTTGATACAGGCAATGGCTCTTATTGTATTCATAATCAATGCCAATATGATGCGCTTCAAAATGCTGATGGTCTTTAATGCCAGCCATAAAAGCAAGCAATTTCCCATTTTCTACTATTCCTTTAAACTCGATCTTAGACTTTAACCGCTTGGAGAGGGAAATCAAGTAATCTGAATTATGCATGACAAGACGAACGGGACTTTTACTTTGAACAGCCAAGTACAATCGATCAACTTCTTCTTTTCTTTCGATGAGATCATCCGTAGTCAAAACGCGCATCTCACAACCCGCAATTTTTTTCTTCACTTGAACATAACGTTGTCGGTACTTAGAACTTAAATCAGCAACATAGTCGTCAAAAGAATTCCAATGCGAACGAATGTTCATTTTCATGATGGGATCCATCACCAAGGGAGAGAATTTTTTTGCTTTTAAATGAGTTCCATAAATGTCGTTTTCTATCGGATAATCTTTGGCAATTTCAGCCATCACTTTCCCTGTTTTCTCTAGCTCTTTTTTTACAAAGACAAAAGCTTCAGAAAGAAGTGTAGCAGCACTTACTTGGTTATTTCCAACAAACAAAATTCCATAATCGCCACTGAGATACATATTCCCACAAATTACCAAGTAATGCGGCTTGTCTTTTTTAACTCCAAAAAGCATTTTTTGAACTAACATAGAAAGGCCTGAAATAATTTTACTGTACGGCTCAAAATTTACGATTTGTCCAAGCTGGTTACTCGACAAATTAATAATTTGAAAATAATACGCGGCTTTAATCTCCCCTTTTTCCTTCAAGGATACATACCTAAATGATAAGGCTGAAGGCGACGACTCTTCCATCGACAGTAAATACTCTTTCTCTAAAAAAAGAGAACGGTGCGGCGGCAATTCATTTTTCAACTCTGTAAAAGAGTTATAAATTTGGAAATCGGGAGTTGTAATCACTTTACTTTTGAGAAACATAGGATGTCAATATTCCTTAGTGAACGATTGACTCCTTTCTATATTTTATAAATACGAAGATAGTGATAATTCGATTTTGATAACACTTGCCATCATCATCCTGAAATTTTAATGATGGATTTGGCTGGATTAGTTCAATCTTGAACAATCTTTTTCAAATACGATGATAATCAGTCTCAAACTTATGTCAGCTAAAAGTCATCTCCTGCACCTATTTTTTCGAATAAGATACCACTCGATCATTGAATTATTCTCTTTTACGTACTTTTACCCATCTATTAAATCGAATAAAAAGTAGAATGAAGAATATTATTTTAGTAGTAAGTTTAGTTTTTCTTTCATGGATCAGTACCTGTGCTCAGACACTTAACTATCCAAAAACTAAAAAAGTAAATCAAGCAGATGACTACCATGGCACCAAAGTAGAAGACCCATATCGCTGGTTGGAAGATGATCACTCTTTAGAGACCAAAGCATGGGTGATGCAGGAAAATTCAATTACAGAAAAATACTTGAATACCATACCTTTTCGTGATACGTTAAAAGCTCGAATGACGCAGCTTTGGAAATTTGTTAGTTATAGTGTTCCTTTTAAGTGCGGCAACTCCTATTTTTATTATCGTCACGATGGTGTACAAAATCAACCTGTGCTATTCTATTTGAAGAGTTTACAATTTGTCCCCTACGCCTATTTTGATCCCAATAAAATTTCGGAAAAAGGAACTACTGCCATTACGCAAACAACACCTTCTCCAGATGGTAACTTTTTAGCTTTCCAAGTATCAGAAGCTGGGAGCGATTGGAATGTAATTAGAGTGAAGGATGTGAAGACCCTTAAGTCACTTCCCGAAATAATTTCAGGAGTGAAGTTTAGTTCGATTGCTTGGTATAAGAATGGATTTTATTACAGTCGTTATGAAAAAAAAGGAAACTTAAATGCCATCAACGAATTTCATAAAATTTATTACCACGCACTAAATACAAATCAAGAACAAGATGTACTAGTATGGGAAGATCAAGAACATCCACAAAGAAACTTTAGTGCATCTGTTTCCGAAGACCAACGATTTCTCATCATTACAGGTAGTGAATCCACTTCTGGGAATTCAGTTTACATTCAAGATTTATTTAATGCTAAGTCTAAACCTATAGCTATCGTGAAAGGATTTGATCATGATTTTGATTTTGTAGGTAGTACTGGTGATCGACTTTTGTTTTTAACAAATTACAAAGCAAGTAGAAAGAAAATTATCTCCATTGATTCAAAAAATTTCAGTGAGTCTAACTGGAAGGATTTAATTGCAGAACAAAAAGATATATTAAAATCAGCTTCCATAGGCTATAAAAACATCATCACTCATTATATGAAAGATGCAAGCAGTCATCTTTATGTTTTCGATATGAACGGGTTGAAGCCGTATGAAATTCCGTTAACTGGATTTGGCACTATCGAATCCATTTCGGCCTCACCGTCGGACAGTAATATGTTTTTTAATTATACCACTTTTACCGTTCCTTCTACTGTCTATCGATACAACTTAAAGAACACTCAACTGGCAGTTCAGTTCAAATCCATTGTTCCTTATAAAGACGAAGAATTTGAAACCAAACAAGTATTTTATACGAGTAAAGATGGAACAAAAATTCCAATGTTTCTCGTCCACAAAAAAGGTGTAGTTCCTAACGGTGACCTACCTACCCTACTATTTGGTTATGGTGGATTTAACATTAGTAAGACGCCTGAATTTAAAGTAGAACGATTAGTATTTTTAGAACAAGGCGGCTTGCTTGCTGTGCCTAATCTTCGTGGAGGTGGCGAGTTTGGAAGTGAATGGCACGAGGCGGGAACCAAGGAAAAAAAGCAAAATGTTTTTGATGATTTTATTGCAGCAGCAGAGTATCTTATAAAAGAAAAATATACCAATTCGAACCGACTTGCCATTAGCGGCCGCTCAAACGGCGGATTGCTCGTAGGCGCTGTTATGACGCAACGTCCCGAACTATTTAAAGTAGCTTTACCTGCAGTGGGTGTGATGGATATGTTACGCTTTCAAAAATTCACCATTGGTTGGGCCTGGACAACCGACTTCGGCAGCAGTGAAAATGCAGAGGAATTTAAAGCATTGTACAAATATTCTCCATTACATAATATCAAATCAGGAGTAAATTATCCTGCAACCATGATTACTACGGCGGATCACGATGATCGTGTTGTTCCAGGACACTCATTCAAGTTTGCCGCACAGCTACAAGAACATCATAAAGGCGAAAATCCCGTGTTGATACGCGTGGATGTGGACGCCGGTCATGGCTCAGGAAAACCAACAGGAAAATTAATTGATGAACAAAGTGATATCTTCGCCTTTCTATTCTATAACTTGGGGATGAAATTATGAGAAAATATATAAATTATTTTTTAGGATTGATCTTATTGTTGAGCTTTTCAGCTTGCAAGGAAGCAAACAACTTAGGAAGTATGCAATTCAAATTTACTGGCGTCAGAGATACATTAGTAACTTTAGGTTCGAGTACTTCATTAAACTTAAAAATTTATTTTTTAGGAGGAGAATCGGAAACCGTTTCATTGTCTGTTCTAGGACAAGGAAATGGTACTACTATTACTTTCACTCGTAATAACATAGAGCCTGAAGAATTAAGTTCGATGATTATCACTTCGGTAGCTACAGCCGACACTGGCTTTTTTCCAATGATATTAAAAGGAGTAACTCCTTCGGGTGGAATTATCACGCGTGAATTTATGTTGCATGTTGCCAAGCCCATCAATACACCACCCAAAGTAATATTAATTGGCTCACCCACCTTTAATGTAACATTAAATACCAGCTATACCGACGCTGGATTTACAGCAGGTGACGAAGAAGATGGTGATATTACTTCACAAGTAATCGTTTCTGGAACCGTTAATGTAGATTCGGTTGGATTGTATTACATCTCCTATGTGGTAACAGATTCAGAAGGACTAAAAGATAGCGTGGTAAGAATCATAAATGTGCGAAATTCATTAAATTATTTGAGTGGCTCTCATAATGTAGTCACTACTGATTTATCCAACGGAAATACCCGAACGTGGATCACCACGGTGTCAGCTTCGGTAAGTGTAAACAACCAAATTAAAATTTTTAAACTATCAGATTGTTTTATGGCGGATCCAATCCTCACTTATGATCCGGTAAAAGATTCACTTTATATGCCTTCACAAACTTTTACGTGCATCACACCCAACGATACATTACCGCATACCTTTGTTGGAAAAGGAAAGATCATTCAAGGCACCATCAAGCGAATTACGTTGGATTATACCGATTCTTATATTGACAACTTAGGAAATCCCATCCTTCTAAACTTGAGGGACGAATATCAATTATTTTAATAAAATTATTTACGCATAAAGCATTCGGCGCAAATAATTAATTTGTCCATTGTGGTAGGCAAGATGTGCTAATAGATGTGAAAGTGCAACATTCACTTTTACTATTTTCCCTTTAAAATCGCTCGGGAAAAACTCATTTTCTTGTTCTTCTGTCAAGGATGATAAAGTAGTACGAACAACAGCGTGAGCAATTTCAATTTGCTTCAGTACGTAATCCTTCGTTTGACCATTCATCGAAAACTCCAAATCTCTATCGCGCACATATCCTGTATTGCCCAACAAAGCGCCAACAAAATGCTGGAGATTTCCGGCCAAATGCAAGGCAAGATTTCCAGGAGAATTGGCTACCCCTTTAGGTATCAACCATAAACTTGCATCATTCGGAAAAGCTTCAATTTCTGCTTTTAATTGATTGAGGTGATTTTCAAATTGAAATAGTGCTGCCATAAATAAATTGAATAGGAATTGGGTTCGATACTATCATTGAATAAATACACGCTTAAAATCCGGGAATCATCCCTTTCCCCGCTGATTTCATTTCGGCCTCAAAAACTTTTTCGGCGTCGTCCAAGGCACGGTTCATCGCCACTTCAATGAGCTCTTGTACCTCCAATTTCCTTTCAGGAAAAAGAAGATGGTCGGCGATTTCAATCGAAATTAATTTTCTATTTCCATTCATCGTCACCTGAATCTCCATATCGCCAGCATAACCCACCACTTGAATTGCATTCAATCGTTCCTTGGCAGCTTCCATATTCTTTTTCAGCTCCCCCATTTTTCCCATTAAATCGAACATGATTTCTAAAGTTTTTAGGTTGCTAAATTAAAAATTATACTCCGTTATCGTGTTCAATTTTGGATGGATTTCAATATAAAACCAAGGAATCCATCGACAAAAACAAAATATTTACCGATAAATGCGCCATATTATCGTGGATTCAATCTTTTCGTTACATTAGAGCCGAAATATTTAACCAATCTATGAGCGAAATAAAATCAATGGCCCATCCTAGAGGCCTTTATGTACTCTTCATCACAGAGATGTGGGAGCGATTCAGTTACTATGGCATGCGCGCCATCTTCGTATTGTTCTTAACAAAAGCATTGTTATTGAGCGACAAAGATGCTTCCAACATTTATGGAAGCTTTACAGGATTGGTGTATCTCACCCCATTAATCGGTGGTTACATTAGTGATCGTTATTGGGGAAATAGGCGAAGTATTTTCATCGGAGGTATTATGATGGGTATTGGTCAAATCCTGATGTTTATGTCCGGAAATACGTTGGGTTCACCTTTAGCAAATCCGCTGATGTTATCCGGTTTAACTCTGTTAATTATCGGAAATGGATTTTTCAAACCGAATATTTCAACTATGGTTGGGCAATTATATCCACGAAATGATGGACGTGTGGATGGAGCCTTTACCATATTCTACATGGGTATTAACTTAGGTGCATTCTTTGCGCCACTTATTTGTGGTGGATTAGGAGACACAGGAGATGTTGGCGATTTCAAATGGGGATTTTTGGCAGCAGGTGTTGGAATGATTGTATCCGTGATCACCTTTGAATTCTTAAAAAATAAATATTTAGTTGGACCTGAAGGTGCTCCCATTGGACTACCGCCTAGTCACTACGAAGTTTCAGCAGAGGATAAAGCAGCGAAAAGTGTTCCTGTAAATTATTCGAAAATGGGATTGATTGTAATCATTGGTATTGTGCTGGCCTTGATCTTTCATTATCAAATGGGAATGGATGTGATTGGCGGATTTATTTTCGCTTCGGCGGTGGCTGTTCCGGCATTAATCATTACCGATTCTTCACTTACTAAAGATGAAAAAGAAAGGATTTGGGTTATATTTATTCTTGCCTTCTTTGTCGTATTCTTCTGGAGTGCATTTGAACAAGCCGGTGCATCTTTAACTTTATTTGCCGACAAACAAACCGACCGACATATTGGAAGTTGGGAAATGCCTGCATCGTGGTTTCAATCCATCAATCCTTTAGGAATTATTTTATTAGCTCCACTGTTTAGTAGCTTATGGGTTGGACTTAATGCAAGAAAAAAAGAACCGAGTTCTCCTCTGAAAATGGCTTTAGGTCTAGCTTTGTTATGTGTTGGATACATTGTAATTGCAAAAGGAGTTGCAGGAGTAGATTCTTCTACAAAAATTTCCATGTGGTGGTTAGTTACTTTATATGTATTACATACAATGGGTGAGCTTTGTTTGTCGCCCATTGGATTATCGATGGTATCTAAATTAGCACCTTTGCGTTTTGCTTCTCTGTTGATGGGCACATGGTTTTTAGCCAATGCAGCAGCAAACAAATTAGCTGGAAGTTTAAGTGCATTGATCCCTCCAGGAAGCGAAGCGGAAGCTGCTGCTGCTGGTGGATATCCACAAATCTTAGGGTTCCAAATCGGAAATCTATTGCAGTTCTTCAACATATTCATTGTTATGAGTGGTTCTGCTGCCATCATATTGTTCCTTCTCTATAGGAAGTTGATTAAGATGATGCACGGGGTTAATTAAGAATTCAGAATTCAGAATTGGTGAGTTCTTTCTGAGAAAAGAATTTACTTCTTCGAATGGTGAATCTTTCTATTCGCAAGAAAAATTAATTCTAATAAGCGAATATTGAAATTCGAATTACATCATTTAAACTTCGTAATTATAATAATCCAAAATAATCTTAACTAATTCTGAATTCTTAATTCTCAATTCTTAATTACAACATGCAGACTCTCGCCGAAATCCAAGACTTCAAAGGGAAGTATCCTAAGCAACTCTGGTATTTATTCTTCTCCGAAATGTGGGAGCGCTTTTGCTTCTATGGAATGAGAGGAATGCTCACTGTTTTTATGGTGAGTCAATTAATGATGAAAGAAGATGTAGCTAATCTTCAGTATGGAGCAACGCAAGCTTTTGTGTATGCTTTCACTTTCATTGGCGGACTCTTCGCCGATAAAATATTAGGATTTAGAAAGTCGCTTTTCTGGGGTGGATTATTGATGATTACCGGATCTTGCATTCTCGCATTTAATCCACATGAATTTTTCTTTCTTGGAATAAGTTTCACGATCATTGGAACTGGTTTCTTTAAACCAAACATTTCAACGATGGTTGGTGCTTTGTATCATGAGAAAGATAGCCGAAGAGATGCTGGCTTTTCACTCTTCTATGCAGGAATTAATGTGGGGGCATTGTTAGGAGGTTATGCTTGTATCGCAATCGCAAAAAGTTATTCATGGAATTTAGCATTTGGATTAGCCGCCATTGTAATGACTATTTCTTTAGTGACATTCGTCTTCACCCAAAAAAGTTTAGGACCGATTGGATTATCTCCTTTTAGAAGCAAAGGCATTGAAGGTAAAAAGTGGATGGAATACGCTACTTATTTAGGTTCGTTAGCGATCATTCCTATCATTATGGTGATGGTTTCTAAAACGGAATACACGGATTATTTTATGTACACCATTGGACCTGTAGTATTGGTTTATTTATTTTATGAGATGGGAAAGTTTAGTGTCGCTGAACGAAAGAAATTGTTGGGTGCTTTAGTCTTTATTCTCTTCTCCATTTTATTTTGGGCGTTTTTCGAGCAAAGTGGTGGATCGTTAGCCCTTTTTGCAGCCAACAACTTGAATGATACAGTAGCTGGAGTGAAGTTAGATCCTAATGGTGTAAACAACGCTGCGAATTCTTTATTCGTGATCATCTTTGCGCCCTTACTTGGATTACTTTGGGTGTGGTTAAGCAAACGAAATAAAGAGCCTAATACAGTTGTAAAATTTGGATTAGGATTTTTATTCTTGGCTTTAGCCTTTTACACTTTCTACGCAACTCGCTTCTTTGCCGGTGCCGATGGAATGACAAGTTTAGAAATATTTACGTTAGCTTATTTCATTATCACATTCGGTGAGCTTTGCCTCTCTCCTATTGGATTATCCATCATGACTAAACTATCTCCTCAACCCTTGCAAGGTGTAATGATGGGCATGTGGTTTTTAGCAAGCGCCTATGGACAATATGTAGCTGGAATTTTAGGAGCAGGAATGGTTTCTCCCAATGATAATGCAAGTCTTACTGAAAAATTAATCTCTTACACCGATGGATACCAACAATTAGCCATTTATGCATTGGTGACGGGTATCGTCTTAATAGCAATTTCACCATTTGTCCGTAAATTAATGGGTGATGTTAAATAATTTCCTTAACTTTAAATTATGAATATTACTAAATACCTTCTTGCGGCTGCAGTCTCGTTAAGCGTTTGTCACTCCAGTTCAGCACAAACAGAAATCGTAAAAAAAGTTCCCTCAAAAATTGAATGGATCAGTTTTGAGCAAGCTGTTTTTTTGAATGATATGAAACCAAAGAAAATCTTCATCGATGTTTACACGGATTGGTGCGGATGGTGTAAGCGCATGGATGCAGGCACGTTCAAGGATAGTTTAATCTCTAGTTATATTTCTGAAAATTATTATGCCGTAAAGCTAGATGCTGAAACAAAAGACACCATTCGTTTTCGTGATAAAGTTTTTGTTTTTAAACCCGAGATGAAAGCAAATGAATTAGCAATCTCTTTGTTGAGTGGTAAAATGGGATATCCTAGCTTTGTCATGATGGATGAAAAGTACGCCATCTTACAACCCCTAAGCGGATACCAAACCACCGAAGAATTATTACCGCTCCTTAAATTTTACGGAACGAATGCATATTTAACTACGAAATGGGAAGAGTATTCGAAGAAGTAACGCAGATAATTTTTTCAAACTTACTATTTATCGAACGCAATTAAAAAGCTGCTAACTTCTGGCTTCTAGCCTCTAGTTTTTCGTAGAGGATACATTCTAATTTCGAAATTCTTTTTCCGCTGCGCACTCTGCTAGCCGCTGCTCACGCTGCGGTTAAATGCACATAAGTAATGATTCGTAATTCGTATTGATCGCATCGCGACGTGTCATACGACTTTCGCATTTTCGCATTTCGTGTTCATTCGTATTTCGCGTATTCGTAAATTCGTATTTCGTACATTCGTATCGATTCGTAATTCGTAACCTTTCTAAAAGTAAAAATTTAGGTTTAAACTCCCGCCAGCATTATCGTTATCAAACATAAATGAACTCGACTTCCCGCCTTCTTGTGATTCGGAAGAGGCTCCAACTCCATTCCAACTTTCTGTTTCCACTTTACTTCGACTCCGAGTTTGAAGTTGCGGTCCCCATCCAAATTCAGCACTGAGACTTGACTTAGCGGCGAAAAAATACTCGACTCCAATAAATCCTTTTAAGTGAAATCCAAATGTATTTCCGGGCTTAATACTCTTCGTTCTGGTACTTTGATTTTCACTACTCAAAGGATTACCATATGTTAAAGTGGTTTTTTCGGTAGCAATACTAAATAATATTTCTGCACCGTAAAATCCACGCACGCGTCCCTTTCCACGCCACTTTTGCAAACCACCACCTAATGTAATATTACTTGTGTTCACTTTGGTTTCATTAGAAACGGTTTCATTGGGATTGGTACTTCCAATTCGCGCAACCAAGGTGTCGGTTTTAACAACACCAAGACCCAATCGTATTTTAGATCGAAAAGCAATATTATCTTTTAACATGAAATTGCTTGTGATGGTCAACGGATTTTCCGCTGTAAAATTAGAATTGGGAGAATTATTATCACTATGAATTAAATTTCCAACAAATTTTAAAAAGGGAACCGCATCAAATCCAATCGACATTTCTCCTTTTTCAGGGGTGATGATAAGTCCCTCTCTATTTTTAAAGGGTTCTTGTGCTTTAGCGATAAGTGTGATGAAAATAAAACTTAAAATTAGGGTTAGCTTTTTCATGCAGAGTTGGGTTGAACTTAGGTTGTGATGAGATGAGTGAATATTTGGTATATTATTTACTTAAAATATTATTGATTCGCAATAATTCAAGGTCGAGTGGTTCTTGTTCACGGGATGCTTCTGAGAAAGGGAGAAAATGTTTTTCCCCGTTTCGAATGCCAACCATTCTTCGTGTATCTCCAGAAAGTAATGCTTCTACTGCCCACACGCCGAGCTTAGCTCCTAAAATCCGATCGAATGCACTTGGACTTCCTCCGCGTTGAACATGTCCCAGTACGGTGACCTTTGTTTCATAATGGGGCAAACGTTTTTTGAGTTCTTCGGCTACTTCCGCAGCGCCACCGTTCTTCTCACCTTCTGCAACAAGAATGATGCTGCTGGTTTTTTTATTTCCTTTTCCTTCTTCGAGTTTACTAAATAAAGCATCGAAGTCGGTAGGTTTTTCAGGAAGAAGAATTTCTTCAGCACCACCTGCCAATCCCGACCAGAGTGCAATACATCCCGAATCTCTACCCATCACTTCTATCAGAAAACAACGATCATGAGAAGCTGCGGTATCACGAATTTTATCGACCGCTTCGATGACTGTATTTACGGCTGTATCAAATCCGAGGGTGTAATCAGTTCCGCTTAAATCATTGTCGATGGTTCCAGGTATACCCATGATTTTAATATCAGGAAAACGAGTACAAAATGCTTCAGCACCTTTGAATGTTCCATCTCCACCAATAGCAACGATTCCATCAATTTGATGATTCTTCAAATTTGCATAGGCTTTGTCCATTCCAGCTTCAGTCATAAACTCTTTACTGCGAGCCGTTTTAAGGATGGTTCCGCCGCGTTGAATGATATTACTCACCGAACGTGAAGTAAGAGGCCTAAACTCATCTTCAATCATTCCTTGATATCCTCTTAAAATACCATAAACTCGTAAATCTTGCGACAAAGCAGTGCGCACTACAGCGCGTACACAGGCATTCATACCTGGAGCATCACCACCCGATGTGAATAAAGCAAGGCGTTCTATTTTATTCATAAGAAAACAATGATCATTTTTGCGAAACTAATGTATTAATACCAAATACTAGTATTTGGTATAACGCCAAAGATCCGCGATTAGTATTAAGATCTAACTCTGCTACTGCAGTAAATTATTATTTATCATCAAAATAGTATTAATCTATTTATCAACCTAAAATGAAAAATCCCTGGACCACTAAAAGCTCCGAAGTAAAGTATGAAAATCCATGGATAAAAGTCACCGAATCACAGGTGATTAATCCCGCAGGGAATCCTGGAATTTATGGCGTTGTTCATTTTAAAAATAGAGCCATCGCCATCATTCCTCTCGATGAAAACAACAACACATGGATCGTTGGTCAATATCGTTATACTTTAGATTCCTACGAATGGGAAGTGCCTGAGGGCGGTTGTCCAGAGGGAGAAGATCCCTTGGAAGCAGCAAAGCGCGAGTTGGAAGAGGAAGTAGGTTTGCAGGCAACACAATGGGAAAAAATCATGGAAATTCAATTGAGCAATTCCGTATCGGATGAAATTGGATATACTTTTATAGCAAGAGGCCTAAAAGATGTAGGCTGCTCACCCGAAGAAACTGAACAACTTCAAATCAGAAAGCTTCCGTTCGACGAGCTAGTGGAGATGGTGATGAATGGGGAAATAAAAGATGGATTGAGTGTAGCGTCGGTGTTGAAGGTGAAAAAGATGTTAGATTTTGGACTTTAGTCGCGAAGCTTCGCGATTAGATTTCTTTTAGCAGCCAGAATCCCGCAGTACGGCGGGACAGAAGCGAGCAGCTAGAAGCTCATTTCAATAATTCTGATAAAATTTTCTTGACCATGCCTGGACCTTCATAAATAAATCCGGTGTAGACTTGCAGTAAATCGGCGCCGGCTTCTAATTTTTCTTTGGCGTCGTCTGCATTAAAAATTCCTCCTACACCAATAATCACTAAATCTTTTCCGGCAATTTTGCGGATGTAACGAATTACTTCCGTGCTTCTTTTTGTGACAGGTCGACCACTTAATCCACCCATTTCCTTTGTTATGTTTTCTTCAGTTTTTAAATTTTCTCGGGAGATGGTCGTGTTGGTTGCTATGATGCCTTGCAATCCAACTGTTTTTACAATGTCAACAATTTCATCCAACTGCTCATTGGTTAAATCGGGTGCGATTTTTAATAGGAGCGGTTTCGGTTTTTTCTGTTGATTGAGATCCGATAAACGCTGCAATAATTTTGTCAATGGTTCACGCTCTTGCAAAGCACGTAATCCGGGTGTATTTGGTGAACTCACATTCACCACAAAATAATCGACAACAGGATACAATTCTTCAAAGCAAATTTCATAATCGCTCAATGCATCTTCGTTTGATGTGGCCTTGTTCTTTCCAATATTTCCACCCACAATAATATTCGATGGTCTATTTTCTAATCGCTTTCTTAATACTTGAACGCCTTCGTTATTAAAACCCATTCGGTTAATGAGTCCGCTGTCTTTTGGCAAGCGAAACATGCGTGGTAGATCATTACCAGGCTGGGGTTTTGGTGTCACGGTCCCAACTTCAATAAACCCAAATCCAAAGGATGAAAGCTCTTTGAATAATTTTCCGTCCTTATCAAAACCCGCTGCCAATCCAATCGGATTCGGAAATTTTAATCCCATAATTTCCTTTTCAAGGCTTTTGCTCTTCACCTCAAACATTTGTTTAGCAATATATTTCATTACAGGAATTGAAAAAATCACCTTCAAAGCATTGAAAGTGAAATGATGCGCGGCTTCCGGATTCATCCTAAAAAGAAGAGGTCGAAAGATGCGTTTGTACATACTGCAAGAAGCGAAACCTTAGTGGTTCTTTTGAGCGTCAAGCCATGACTTCTAAATCCAGTAACGG
>JANOAX010000181.1:0-2181 GCA_031411335.1 Bacteroidota bacterium | reverse complement strand
ACCAGCAATGTGAATCACGAGTACTGCCGGTACAATGGCAATTAATCGTGTGATGAGTCGACGTATCCAAGGTGCAATTCTTAAATTCAAATAACCTTCCATCACAATTTGTCCTGCTAACGTTCCTGTAATGGTACTGCTTTGTCCTGCGCAGAGTAATGCAACAGCAAAGAGAATAGGAGCGAGCTTTGACCCTAAAAGTGGCTCTAACAATCGATGTGCATCCATAATATCATTTACTTCATGCATCCCCACTTTGTAGAATGTACTTGCAGCAAGAATTAGAATGGCAGCATTCACAAAAAAAGCTGCATTTAATGCGATGGTGCTATCGAGAATATTAAATTTAATGGCTCTAGAAATTTCCTTGTCCGTTCGATCAAATTTTCGAGTTTGTACAAGTGCCGAGTGTAAATACAAATTATGCGGCATCACCGTTGCGCCAATTATTCCGATCGCAATGTAAAGTGCTGTATTACTCATGGAAGTTGGAATAAATCCAGTCATCACTTCAGATATTACAGGCTGTGCTATGACCATTTGTGCAACAAAAGCTAATCCAATGGTAGCCACCAAACTGATAATAAAAACTTCCATCTTTCGAATTCCATGATTCATGAGAAAAAGTAGGAGGAAGGTGTCGAGTGCACTGATCACTACTCCATACATCAAGGGTAAATCAAAAAGTAAATAAAGTCCAATGGCCATTCCTAATACTTCCGCTAAGTCACAGGCGGCGATGGCAATTTCGGCGAGTACGTAGAGGAAAATATTTACAAAACCAGGAAACATTTCGCGTGATGCTTGTGCTAAATCACGCCCTCTCACAATTCCAAGTCGTACACTTAAACTTTGTAAGAGTAAGGCCATTAAATTCGACATCAGCAATACCCAAATAAGCGAATAGCCAAACTGACTTCCACCTGCAATATCGGTAGCCCAATTTCCCGGATCCATATAGCCAACACTCACCATGTAAGCAGGACCTAAAAAAGCCAAAAGTTTCCTTTTGAAACTCATGCTGCTGTCGACTTTTATACTTCCATGAACTTCGGACAGAGATGTTTGTTGTTCTTTATTTTTACTCATGGCTTCTTACTAAAAGGTTTTTACTGACTTCTTTGCTGATGAAGATGGATTTTTTATTGCTGAAAATAATTTGCATGCTGTTGTCGAATTCATCCATCTCTACAATGGAAAATATGCTGCCAGGAATCAATCCTTTCTTTTCAAGATATTGAAGAAAAGATGGACTATGATCATTAACGCCACTTAAAATGTACTTTCCTTTTTTGGTAATTTCTGAAAGTAAAACTTGTCCGTTGGAATGTACTTTTCCGTTCGTATCGGGAATAGGATCGCCATGCGGATCGAATTTAGGGAAGCCTAAAAAAGCATCTAATCTTTTTGTTAATTCATCAGAGCTAACATGCTCCAATTCCTCTGCTAAATCATGAACTTCATCCCATTTAAACTTCAATGTATCCATCAAAAATACTTCCCATAAACGATGTCGGCGAATGATGCTTAATGCAACCTTTTCGCCTTTACGAGTGATTTTCACTCCGTGGTATCGTTCGTACTCGACCATGTTTTTTTCCGAAAGCTTTTTAATCATATCGGTGACAGAGGCGGAACTAGTCGATAAAGATCCCGCAATAGCAGAAGTAAGTACTGAATTTTGATTTCCAGTACTTAAATGATAAATCGCTTTGAGGTAATTTTCTTCGGTGGATGTGGTCATTATTGGAATCTGATATCGACAAATATAAAAAATAATTTAGACAAGTCTAAATTATTTTTTTGATCCCCATAATTTATTATTTATTAATCTTGCAGTATGTACAAAAGCATCATTCGACCTCTTCTTTTTAGGATGAATCCAGAAGCCGCTCACCATTTCACTTTCAATGCTTTGAAGGTGGTTTTTTCAATTCCAGGAATGCAATTTATTGCTAAACAATTGTTTGTATTGGAGAGTAAAAGTCTGGAAAAGGAGATTATGGGATTAAAATTCCCGAATCCGATTGGGTTGGCAGCTGGCTTTGATAAGGACGGGAAATTATTCCAAGAGCTTTCGGCATTTGGTTTTGGGTTTATTGAAGTAGGTACGGTGACACCAAAACCCCAGCCCGGTAATGATCAACCTCGTATGTTTCGATTGCCAAAAGACAGCGGACT
>JANOAX010000180.1:0-23999 GCA_031411335.1 Bacteroidota bacterium | reverse complement strand
GAAAAGGCAAATTGTAACAAATAATATTTTCAGAAACCGTTTCATTAATTTTTCAATTGTCCAAATAGGTCGTGATAAAAGCAGAAAACTATAGCAATCGTCAAAGGTGAGTTTGCAAGCAAAAACAAAATTGTCAACAAGGAATTTTGTTTGATAAAAGTTCTTGCTTTAAACCATAATATTGTCATAATGATTGTCGCCAAAACGGAAAGTAAAAAGGTCGAAATTAATACTCCATAATTCTTGTCATATTCTAAAAATTGAGCTGAATGTAATTGTCTCCAAATAAAAAATGTCAACAACAGCAATGTTGTCAGGTAGATGATTTTTATTGTTGGTCGTGTGGTCATAGATTACGCATAACGGTCGGTGCTTTGCGATGGGCGGGCTTTTCATCACAAATGTTTAATCGAAGATATAAACTTTTTGTAACCACAAAACTCTTTTCGGAGCACAGCTTGTCCCGCCTTAGCGGGAAAACCCCGCCTATTGCAAATGTGCTGTTAGGCGGCGTTATTTTCAAAAGCACGTATAGATTTCAGTTCCGACATTTTAGCTTTTCTTTCTTCTTCTAAATCATAATCGTCTTGAAGTCCAAGCCAAAATTTGGGAGAGTTACCAAAATACAGAGAAAGTCTCAATGCAGTATCTGCTGTAATTCGGCGATTGAACTTGAGAATTTCACTTATCCTTGTTTGTGGAATTGAAATTTCCTTCGCTAAGCGATAAGCGCTAATGCCAAAGGGTGTCAAAAATTCTTCTTGTAGAATTTCGCCTGGGTGAATATTTCTAAGAGTAGCCATGATATTGTTATTTATGATAGTCAATTATTTCAACTTCTGATGCATTTCCATTATTCCATTTAAAAATGATTCTCCATTGATCATTTATTCTGATGGAATGATATTCGCGTAGTGTGCCTTTTAGTTTTTCCAATTTGTTTGAAGGCGGAATCTTAAGATCGACTATGTTTTGAGAGTTGTTCAACATTCTTAGTTTACGTCTTGCTACTTCCTGAAGTTCGCCAGCAGGTTTTTTTACCCGAGATCCTTCCCATATCTTTTGAGTGTCTTTTGAACCAAAGGAAATAATCATGCTTATGTTTTACGTTACTTACGCCAAAGGTAAGTAGTTAATTAAGGAAAAGCAAGAAAAACTTAAGAAATAATGCCGCCTAACGTTCCGGGGCTTTGCGTTGGGCGGGACACGGAGCATGATTTCTATTTATTTGAGATATTAAATTTACCAATTAATTTCTATGTAACAAAATGCCCGCCTGACGCAAAGGACCTGTTAGCTGCTGCTTTTTTATCGGTTGTCATATTCACTACCTTTAAGTCCAATTTTCATTAATTTCCAGTAATAGCTTTTCCCGTATAGTCGATATAATGGATTTCTATGTTGCTTCATTGCAAAAACGTCCCAAAGTCCAAGGTAAATCCATTCCATTGTATAGCACATCGTCCACCAAAGTCCTTTACTTATTTTCTTAAAGTCATTCTGGTCAATACCAATTGCATGAAGTTTTTCGTCTTGCTCTTTAAGTGTCTTTTCGTCAAGCTGCGTGTCGAGATATTCCCTTGTCAAGATTGCCCAAGTATCCAAATGTGTCGATAGAGGAATTTTATTTTTAATAGCAAAAGGCTCTAATGAATTTGTATCACTATGATTTAGAAAAATTATTTCTCTGTTGTCGATAATAAGTGAATGTGGTCTAGTGTTTAAATCAACTGCATTAATTCTGTTTAACGTTACAATTTTGTCTTTATGCACAGAACTAAAATACAGATTA
The DNA here is from genome assembly GCA_031411335.1 of Bacteroidota bacterium. Lineage (GTDB taxonomy): Bacteria > Bacteroidota > Bacteroidia > AKYH767-A > OLB10 > JAJTFW01. The sequence goes on along the minus strand of JANOAX010000180.1, from coordinate 22,207 downwards.
TAGAAGTCAAATTCTATTCTGTCGTCATGTATTTTGTATGTGTTCTCTTTCGTCATAAAGTTGCAGCTAACGTTTTGCAGCTACAAGAAGTTGGCGATTTCGGAGACGAAAACTTTCTGCCAGCACTGAACTTGATACGAAGCACAAAGCTATATTTACCCACTGAACCGCCAATTTCTTGTAGGTGCTGTTATACGCTGCTCTTAATTTAATTTCTATTCAAATATTAATTTCGTCTAGTCTTAATCAAGTCAGAATTTAATAGGCATCTTCTTCAATTCTAAGTGATTCATACTTCGATACAAATCCTTCCCATGTCCATCCAGGAAACAAACGAGGCATTTGTTCTTTAAATTTTTCTGTTTCTTTGTATTCCGTGTTGTTTCTTATTGAAAGAATTGCTTTTTGCCAATAGAGAAACCCACGTGAAGTAATAATCATTTCGAGATAACCAGAAAAGTCTAAACCTAAATAGACAGGTGTTTCGTCAATGGCAAAATAGTAAAGTGAGTTGGTTGAACTTTTGCCGGCATATATACCAACTCCGACTTCGTTACTGAATTCATCCACAACATGAAAATCTAAAATCGGGTCGTCATCATCAAAGTTTTTTGGGTCGAAATTTGAACTGGATAATTTTTGAATAATATTTTTTAAAGATAATATTCTAACCTCTCCACCTAAAGCGTTGGTCGCAGGTTCATTTTCTACCCACCTAATGATAAACTGTGCTCCAAGATGGTAATTAGATGTGAAGGACTCACTGAAACCAGCTTTAATAGCTTCTTCAATTTCAGAACTTTCTACAGGTTGAACAGGACTAAAGTCTGTGCCATGTACAACTTCTGAATGCCTAATCGAAAGAGCCATTCTGGCAAGCCGCAATGATAAAATTTCTTCCATATTTTGTTAGCTATTGTTTAGTAATGATTATTTAAGTTAGTAAAAAATAAAAAAGTTTGGTTCTTGTTGTAAGTTTGATGTTAGCACTGCTGTCCAAGAGTTGCGTATAACGTTCCGGGGCTTTGCGTTGGGCGGGACACGAAGCGTGATTTCTATTTATTTGAGATATTAAAATTACCAATTAAGTTTTGTGTAACCAAATGCCCGCCTGACGCAAAGGACCTGTTATGCACAGTTATTTTTCTCATGCTAAGAAATCAATTTATTTTACCCGTTTTCCCATGTCGTAAGTCACACTTTTAGTTTGCGTGCCATGTTTATCAAACCATTTCCATTTTCCGTTTCGCTTGCCATCTGTTCTGGGTTTTTCTTTTTTCTTTTGTCCGCTCATGTAATAAATAGTAGTTGTCCCGTTTATTGCTGGTACATAACCGTAGTAATTCCAAAACTTATTAAAAGCGTCTTTGTTCTTTACCGATATCTTATCCATATTTATATCTGATTCTCTGCTCCAAAACCATCTTCCACGAAGGTGTTTCCCGAAAAAGTAATATCCTGAATCAACTTCTAATAGCAAAGTGTCATTGCGTGTTAGTTGATAAAATCCAACTCTTCCTTTATTGTCAAATATTTTCACCTCGCCATTGTATTTATTATCGGTAATATCTATTGTCTTATAAACTTTTCCATTCTTATTGTATATAGTCATGCGACCATTAACTTTTCCGTTAACCACATCATATTCCACATTCGTCTTACCATTGGGAAAACATAATTTTCTGTGTCCGTCAACTGAGTCGTGTTTGAATTCTAATTCAATGTTGTTTTGGCTGAAGCAATTTAACCCGATAACGAGTAAAATTAATGTCGAAAGTAAACTGTTCATCTGTGTTCTAATAATTGTGCATAACGTTCCCGCGGTTGGCGAAGAAGCGGATTCCGAAGTACTAAGTTAAATCATTTCCTGAATATCTATTCGAAGAAGTAAGTTTTATTTACCACTGATACCGCTTTTTTGCCAACCGCGTGTTATGAGCGGTAAATTTATTTTAGCCATAGGGAAAGTATATCTACTGTTTTAATCAATTCAATTTCCTTCAAGCCCCGCTTGACGAAGTGGAATTGATGGTAGGGTCATGAGACCACTTAGCCGTTATTAAACGAATACAAGTGTTTAAAAAAGGGTTAAATAGCGATAAAACCGCTACCTTTACTTTTTATTTTTTTCTTCACAAGAAATCTTGCCAGCAAAAAAAGAAAAAGTAAAGGGGCTGCCACTTCGTGTCACTTAACCCTTTTTTAAAAAAGAAACGAAATAAATAACGGCAAATGGCACCCACTCATGATCCTAAAAACAGTAGTATACATTTCCAAAAATTGATTTATCGCTCATAACTTATTATTGATGCCTAAAACCCTCTTTTTGCTCGACGCAATTGGGCTAGCCGTGGGTTTGTGGCATTTCAAAAATAAAGCTTTTTTGGAGTATCTGGATCTTTGCCTTGGGCGATTTCGTTGGGTAATACGTCGAATGGACTAACGATATGCTTGAATTTGGTAGAGCTGATGTGCGTGTATCCTTCTGTGGTTTTCAAACTTTTATGCCCTAGCAAGGTTTGTAAGTCGCGTACATTAGTGCCCATCTCTAGTAAATGAGTAGCGTAACTGTGCCTTAACCAATGTAATGAAGCATCTGTTTGTCGGATTCCACTGCGCCTAACCGCATTTTTGAATACTTGTTGCATCGACCTCTCTGAATAGGGATCTCCGCTTATTTGCCCTTCGAAAAGAAAAATCTTGGGTTTGAAAACCATAGCATAGTCGTTCAATTGCATAAGGATGCTTTCGGGTAGCGGGACTACTCGATCCTTATTGCCTTTCGATTGTCTTATTAATAATAAACGCTGTGCAGCATCAATGTCGCAAAGTCGCAACCTGAGCACCTCACCCAACCGGAGTCCGCATGCGTATACTAAACATACCATGCTGCGATGCTTTATGTTACCAATGCTGTTGAAAATCTTAGTCACTTCTTCACGGGTTAAGTAGTGCGGCAATTTATATTCCTTGCGTGGTCGAACAACCATGTCCGAACTGAGGTGGATGGAAAATGTATGCTTATAAAATGACTTAATTGCATTTACATGTTGGTTCTGGTACGACCTCGAAACACCTTTTTCTTTCACTAAATATTGCATGTAGTCATTCACATGTTCCTTCTTAACTTCCTTATGATGGACGTCCCCAATCCATAATAAAAACTCACGCAATGCAGTTGCATATACCTGTATACTTCTCGGAGCATATTGCATCGTCTCCAAAAACTCCTTCCAGCTTTTCAAATCCTTTTGGGCAGCAATTGGCAATTCTGCTTTTGTAGGAGCAATCGTTTTTTTCTTTCCTTTATTGAGCCGGGACTTGGCAATGTAAATTTTTGGTGGCTCCCATTTTTGCTGATGAGAATTCGTTGAATCTGAAGTTTGCGTTGAACTCTCCCTCTTACTCTCCCTCTGCTTTTCGCTCTCTCCCGATAGCAATCGGGACTGTTTCTCACTCTGTTTCTCAATCTGTATATCCGGTGTGTATTTTCGAACGAGAACTTGTACTCCATCTATTGCCCGAATCCCACTAATAAATTCATCCGTCCCTACACCATACCAACAGTGTTTCGTCTTGCTCCATTTGATATGTCCGACCTTAAGAATTTTTTCCCTCAACATGTTTTCATTCGGAAATTTTAACAACCAAACTTCTTGATCATGATGTATCGCCTTAGCCATAAAAATAAATACTTGTTTTTCCATGCCGCAAATCTCCATAAGAAAAAATGAATAGTCGTATTTTAAACATTTTTAGTCGACTACAAACGTTTGCAAACGAATCTCACTCTGTATCGTGCTGCCTGAGGCTCTCGATGGCAGCTCTCACACTGCTTTGCCCTGCAGCGATTTCTGCTGCATGGGTTTCTCGCTCTGATTTATGCACCCTGAGCTTGTCGATGGCAGCACAATCAAAATTCACTACTAATTTTATTTATTAAAGTTTTTTAATATTATATTTGAATGCTAAAACCAACTTGTCATGAAAAAAATTGTACTCTCATGCATTGCAATCTTGTATTCAATACCTGTTTTCTCTTGGGGAGTGGATGTGGAAATTCCTTCTTTCCCGAGTGGCAAAGTTTCATTGGTGAAAACAGCTAATGGAACGCTTTTTTGTAGTGTTCCCGTCGGACAATCAGGTGTTGGTGGAATTAATTTTTTTCAGTCAATAGACATGGGTGTCACCTGGACATTATATGCAAATCCAGCGATGGGCCAAAATGTAAAGAAATCGAAACTCGTTGTTACTGGAACCGATTCCGTTTATTGTGCCTATCAAGTCGATTCCTCTCTCTTCTTTTATAGTCTAGCCGGGAATGTAGTAACACCATTTACAACCATGCTTGTCGACGATTATGATATTGTTGCTTCACCAAATAGCAATTCAGTTTATTTATACTGTGATAATTTCGGTACGAATGCGATGAATCGATACTCTTCCGTTGACGGGGGTTATACATGGACAGGAAGCACAGCCCTTGTTGCTTCAGCAAGCGCCCATCCTCGCCTTTCGATGGATGGAAATAGACTTGTCCTTAATTATGCTTCTACCAATGTACCTACTTCCATTGTTAGAGCAGCCACCTATGACGAAACTTTGCCTGGACAATTAGTGCCTGGTACTTTCCAAGATGTACTTGTTGCGGGAATCAGTCGTCAACAATATATGTCAGTTAAAAGTGGAAATAACGTTTGGTTGGTTTTTACGGAAGGAGCATCTTCCAATGTAATTAAATATAAACTTAGCAATGATAATGGAGTTTCTTATGGATTAGAAACAATGCTTGTAGGAAATCTTAATGTCAATGCGCAGTGCTTTGATGCAGTGAAATATGCAGATGTAACTGGAAGTGGAATTAAAATGGTTTACTATTCCGATAGCATGGGTGTTGATAAGAAAATGAATTATATAACAGCTTCTTCATTATTCCCGACTGCTTTTTCTTCACCCGAAAATTTTAATGACTTTTCACCTGATTGCATCAATGAAACTTCCTATCCATCCATAACGGCTCCCGGTACCGATGTGGGTGTTGTGTGGCTTCAATCCAATGCAGGCATCCCTGGATTGTATTTTGATTTGCGTTCGTTTACTGTAGGGATTTCCGAAATTGAAAAAAATAGTGGGATACAAATTTATCCCAATCCAGTGCAATCTACAATTACAATTGAAATGGTTGCTGTAGGCATGAAGCATTTAATTGTAACGGATGTTTCTGGAAGAATCGTTCACAATTTGAATACAAGCAGCAACAAATCACAAATGGATTTAAGCTTCCTCCAACCCGGAATCTATTTTATCGGTTACCAAAATAAACCAGGCATTAAGTTGGTGAAAAACTAATATTAATTTCAAGTTAATTCCGAGTTATTTCATAACGATAAAGCATTGCTCATCCAGAAAGCAATGCTGACTCTCGCACTCGAATTCGTATCACCACCTCTACCTATACCAAATCCCAATTACCTCCGTCTACCTATCGGAATTACCAATTTAACCAACTAACCAATTTGTCAACTAACGACTTGCCAATTTACCAACTCCCAATTCACCAACTTGCCAATTTACCAATTCCCTTATCTTCGCGGTATGCAAATTCTCTCCATCAAAAAAATTGAAACCCATAGTTTCCATGGTTGCCTTCCTGAAGAAAGAAAAGTGGGTACCCGTTTTAGTACCGACCTCGAATTTGTAGGCGATTTCTCTAAAGCCATGGCCGATGATGATCTTTCTCAAACCGTAGATTATGTCCTCGTTCACCAACTGGTGAGAGAGGAGATGTCCATCCCTGCTAACCTCATTGAACACGTGGCTCAGCGTATTATGAAGAGAATGCAGGACGCTTTTCCGATAGCAACCTATGTGAAAGTATCTATCACTAAGTTTAATCCACCCGTGAATGGACAATTAGGTGAGGCCGTTTTTACGGTGATGTCTTCTTAGCCCTGATGGGTAATCGTTTTAACGATTTCAACATCAGTTATTCAATCGATATTTCTATTGAATAATCTTAGTATAAACAAGACCTGTTTATTACTAAATCCTTTTTTTACGCTTTTTGATTTTCTTCCCTTTCTAATGTGATTACCTTCGTGCCATTATGGCGAAGAAGAAAGAATCTCCCGATCATGGCGCACTGCTGAAAAAACTTTTGCTAACTGTTTTTAAGGAGTACCCTTATAAAGCACTTAATTATAAACAGGCCATCCGTAAGTTGGAACAAGAACCCCTGTATGAGGAGTCGAAGGAATTGTTGGAATTGCTGGATACTGCTCAACTAAAGGCGGCGTGTATTGCTGTTCTCGAAGGCATGGCGCAAGATCAAGTGCTGCAGGAAGTAGATCGTTATAAATATAAGCTTTGGCCTCAGTCGCATTTTGCAGAAGGACGCATCGATATCGTATCTAACGGTAATGCCTATGTTAAGTGTGATGAGTTTGAGGAAGATGTGGTAGTTGATCGCAACAATACGAAGAATGCAATGAAAGGCGATCTCGTAAAAATTAATTTATTTGCAACTCGACCCGGCAAACGCCAGGAAGGAGAAGTGATGGAAGTAATTGAACGTGCCCGAACAGAATTTGTTGGCACCGTTCAAGTGTCCGGTAAGTTTGCATTTTTGAGTGGCGATTCAGCAAAGAATAATGTAGAAATATTTATTCCGTTGAATGCATTGAATGGCGCAGTGCACGGTGAAAAAGCCGTAGCACGTATTACCGAATGGCCTGAAGATGCGAAGAATCCACAAGGAGAAATTATTCGTGTACTTGGTGCTCCAGGAGAGAACAATGTGGAGATGGATGCCATTCTCGTAGAGTATGGTTTCCCCCTCGAGTTTCCTGCAGCCGTAGAAGCGGAAGCAGAGAAAATTCCATTTAAGATTTCTGCAGCAGAAATAAAGAAACGTCGCGATTTTAGAAAAGTGCCCACGTTCACCATCGATCCAGTGGATGCAAAAGATTTTGATGATGCACTTTCAGTTCAAACATTGAAAAATGGAAACTTAGAAGTGGGAATTCATATCGCCGATGTTTCGCATTATGTAACCCCTAATTCATCATTAGAAGAGGAAGCTTACGATCGCGCCACTTCAATTTATTTAGTGGATCGTGTGATTCCCATGCTTCCCGAAAAGTTGAGTAATAACGTTTGCTCTTTGCGCCCAGGAGAAGATAAATTATGTTTCTCAGCCGTGTTTGAAATTGACAAGGATGCTAAGGTATTGGAAGAATGGTTTGGTCGTACTGTCATTCATTCGCAACGTCGATTCTCGTATGAAGAAGCACAGGAAGTTATTGAAACGAGAGAAGGTGATATGAAGGAATATATTCTTCCCTTGCAAGAGTTAGCAAAAATTTTACGTAAAAACAGATTCACCAGTGGCGCCATTTCTTTCGATAGAGTGGAGGTGAAGTTTCGGTTAGATGAACGCGCACATCCTGTTGATGTTTTTCTCAAAGAAAATAAGGACAGTAATAAATTGATTGAAGAATTTATGCTCTTAGCCAATCGTCGCGTGGCAGAGTACATCGGAAAAAAATTGTCCATCAAGGAAGGAAAAGAATATCCTTTTGTGTATCGTATTCATGACACTCCCGTAAGCGATAAGATGGAAACATTTGCCAATTTCGCCTCTAAGTTCGGGTATAAAATGAATACCAATACCGACAGAGAAATTGCACATTCATTAAATAAACTGATGAAAGATGTGAAAGGGAAGAAGGAACAAAATGTAATTGAACAATTAGCGATTCGCACGATGTCGAAAGCGGTGTACACCACAAATAATATTGGACACTATGGATTGGCGTTCGATTACTATACACATTTCACTTCTCCTATTCGTCGTTATCCCGATGTGATGGTGCATCGTTTGTTGGCGCATTATTTAGCAGGAGGAAAACCGATGGCATCGAACGAGCTGGAAGTAGCCTGTAAGCACAGTACTGACATGGAAATTAAAGCTTCCGAAGCCGAACGTGCTTCCATCAAGTTTAAGCAAGTACAGTATTTACTCGATCGCAAAGATGAAGTATTTAATGGAATGATTTCTGGCGTTACCGAGTGGGGATTGTATGTTGAAATTGTAGAGAGTAAATGCGAAGGACTTATTCGTGTGCGTGATTTGGTAGATGATTTTTACGAGCTCAACGAAGATCAATATTGTTTAGTAGGACACCGTTCTAAAAAAATATATCAGCTCGGCGATTTGTTAAAAGTGCGTTTGAAGTCGGCCGACTTAATGAAAAAGCAAATTGATTTTGTATTGGCTGAAGATTATAATTCTGTTAAACTCACCAAGTCGGGTGGCGGAGGTAACTTCTCAAAATTCCACGGTGGTGGTTCCTCTAAATCTTCCGGCAGATCCTCTTCTGGCTCCTCTTCAAAATCAGGCGCGCCCAAAACCAAAAGCAAATACGGCAAAGGCACTTCGAAGTGGAAGAAGTAATTCGATACACCATGATTTAGTTTTACTTCGAGATAAGTATACAATTATTACATGCAGAATATGGATAAGAAAAATCTAAAGAAAGAGTATTCGAATGACGAAATTACGGTGATTTGGCAATCTGGATTGTGTATTCATTCAGGTAATTGTGCAAGGAATTTACCTTCCGTTTTTCAACCAAAGGAACAGCCATGGATAAAAGTAGAAAATGCATCCACGGAAGAAATCAGAGCTACCGTTGCAAAATGTCCATCAGGTGCTTTAAGTATTAAAAAAACGGAAGAATAAGAATCGATAACCTAAGTGGGATTTATTTTTCTAATTAGACAACATCAATTCCAAAAGCAAACTTAAAATAAACTCTTTGAAATGGAAGAAATAGTTCTCGATTAATACGAACATTTAAACGCAGCGACGCAACGTTCAGCAGCGTCAGCAGCGGATTTTCGCATTTCGTGTTAATTCGCATTTCGCGTCAATTTCGCACTTTCGCATTTCGTGATTATTCGAATTTCGCGTCAATTAAGCTATTTCGAAGTCGAAATCATTATCTCTTCACCACCCGCGTACTACTCACCACCCCATTATTTTCCACCTTCAAAATATAAACTCCATCAGCAAATACTGGGTCGTTGAACGGAATGGTAAAGATGTTCCCTTCACAATTTCCTTCGTGCTGGTAAATGAGTTGCCCTTTTAAATTATAAAGTGAAATTGAAAGTTTGTGTTTTCCCGATGATTCAAATAAAACGTTTAGTTGATCTTTGAAGGGAGAAGGAAATACAGTAGGACTATTAAATAATTCACCTCGCTTGAGTGCAATTACTTTGGTGTAATTTTCTTTTCCGTTAAAATCTACTTGTCGTAAACGGTAATAGGAAATTAATTGCATCAATGGATTTTCGTCCTTGAATGTATAACTATTGGCAGAGGTGCTATTCCCTTTTCCTCGAACAAATCCTAAATCTTCGAATGTTATTCCTTCTGAAGATCGCTCTACATAAAAACCATCGTTGTTCAATTCGGAGAGTGTTACCCAATCTAAACGATTATAATTTTCAAATGCTTTTCCTGTGAAGGATCCTAACGTGACAGGCAAGGCAGCATTGTTCGGACCAATAATCTCGAAGTCGTCAATAGATACTCCCGCTGCTGTTACCGTAAAATCTGATTTGAAAACCAGACGGAATGCGACGTTTGCATTGCCCGCTAAGAAACTAACATCTCTCGATGCTAGTGTAAAACTCGCTGTAGTGGAATTGAAGAAAGCTTCTCCTGCTGGGAAAGCTGTGCCACCAACACCGTTGGCAAAGTCGTACCAATTCGCTCCTGTTGTTCCTAGCAATGTCCAGTTATCTCCTTTGTTGATGGAGTATTCAACACGAAATCCATCGTACCCTATTTCGAAACTATTTTTTTTGTAGAATCGAAGCGTGTAGGTACCTGCTGCGGAGAAATTATAATTAGGACAATACAAAATACAATTCGCATTGTCGGAATAATTACCGATTAAGTTCGTCACCCAACTTGCACTTCCGCTGCGTACACCGTTCTTTCCAGCCACGCCGCTATTCCCTCTTTCCCATTTGGTTCCACCGTTATAAGTACCTGCAAAATCATTGGGATTGGTTTCGAAATTTCCTCCTCCTATTAAATTGTAGGGCGTTCCGCGGTTAGGCAGTACCGTTATATAAGCAGTTTGGGTTTTTGTTAAACTTCCTCCACCGCCATTGATGTTTAAGGTAACCGTATACACTCCCGGTGTTGAATAAGTATGGTTAGGATTTTTTGTATTGTCGGTAAACCCATCTCCAAAATTCCAATTCCAAGTTGTGCTCTTCACCGATCCATCTGTATATTGTATGGGCTTCCCCGTATAAACAACAAATTTATCCGCAACAAAATCAGCACGCGCAGGAGAGAAGGTATCACTGGAGTATAACCCACGACCATGAGTGGACGCAATCATCATCTTGTCCGAACTTCTAATTTGTAACATGTCGGTGCGTACATTGGCTAATCCACTATTGGATGGACCCCAGTTCGTAGTTCCTCCTGAAATAGCATCGGTACTCCATACACCTACTTCTGTAGCGAGCAATGCTTGCGCGCTATCCGTCGGATTAAATAAAGCCCAACGTATGGGCATGTCAGGTAAATTTCCTTCTATCGATGTCCATGTTGTTCCTCCATTCTTGGTTTCCCAAACACTGTTTACACCGTAGTTACTATACGTTACTAATAGATGACTGTCATCATCATTTTCAATTTCAATACAAGAAACCGTAGACGAAGTGGGCATTCCTGCTCCTGAATTAATATAAGTTTCCGTTGGTGTTGCAGCATTTGCATTATCAACACGTACAATTCTCCCGTTATTCAATCCAAAGAAAACACGATGATTGGTGGTAGGTGAAACACGAACCGCAGTTACTCTTCCACTGTTGAAAGCAGCAATCGTAATATTACTCCAAGTTGTACTAGTCAATGCAGTTAATAATCGAGTGTATTGTCCATTGGCATAAGTTGCATAAAAGACATTGTTCGCATCATCATAATCGCTCGGATTAATGAACGAACCTGTATTGCTATTCCGAATGGATGCAAAAGAATTTCCGCCATCGTTGCTTCGGTAAATATTGTTGTATACATAAGAAGAAAATTGGTACAACGGATCACTTTGATCGATATGACAATAGGCGCCGTCACCTCCTGTAACTTCAATGGTATTATTCATTCCAGGTGTACTGTATTGCTGCGTACCATTGTCTTGTGCACCCGCCATAAATTGATTGGAACCTAAAGTTGGATGCATAGCGCATGCATAAAATTGAGTAACGTTATAATTATTGGCTTTGAAATCAATCGTAGTTCCACCGTTTGTGGATTTCCATACACCACCATCATTTCCAAAATAAACTTCAGAACTAGAACCAGGTCGGTAGACAATGGCGTGCTGATCTGCATGCACTTCTTGAAAACCAAATCCACCATACCAATGAGAAATTTGTGTCCAATTAGTTCCAGCGTTTGTACTCTTAAATAAATCCACACCACCTACTATTAAAGTATTCGCATCGTTAGGATCAACCGCAGCGGTTAAATCATACCAAGCTTGGCCACGGGTAAATTCACCTGCTATACCAGGATCTGCATCCGTTGGTAAAGTGCAAGCGGTCCAGGTGCTTCCTGTATTGGTTGATTTATAAATACCGCCAATTCCATAACTTGTTGCCATGGTCAAAGCATAAAGTACAGCACTATTGTTAGGTGCTAAAGCAATTTCAACTCGACCGAAATTAGTAGTTGGAAATCCATTAGCTCCGGTATTTAATTTAGTGTACGTACCTGCGTTGCCGTTAGTAGAACGATATACGCCGTCAGCAGCGCTAAATACATTTCCTGTGGCGGCAACAACAGCATTGTCGGCAGCAATTTCAACGTCGGCAATGAAATCTACAGTACATCCATTGCCTGCTCCTAACACTTCGGTCCAAGTGGTACCTCCATTTTGTGAGCGATATAATCCTCCTGTGCAAGAGGCATACACATCACCGGTTGTTGGATGTACTACCATCTGATTTACATACCTAAAGTTTGCATTATTCGCTGTGAAGGCTAGTTGACTAAAAGTGTTTCCACCATCGGTGCTTTTCCAAATTCCATCTCCATAAATAGCATCCGCATTAAACCATCCTTCTCCGGTGCCAAAATAAAGAATATTGGGGGAGATGGGATTTTGGCAAATACTAGCAATCGCTAAATTGGAAAATAAATCATTGATAGGTGTCCAGGTCGGATTCGTTATGGTGATATCTGTGGTCTTCCATAATCCACCTCCAACGCTCGCTGCAAAAACAGTTTTTCCAGTAGCATCATTTTTATCGATAATAATAGCCCGTGTTCTTCCGCCTACATTGGAGGGACCACGTTCCAGCCAATTGATGCTTAACGCACCAGCTACTTTATGAGTTTGTGAAGAGGCACGAAGCTGTTCGGCATAACGCATCGCAGCCCATAATCTTTCTCGAGGAACTTTTAAAGTTGATGGGTCACGCGTAATGTCAAATTCATGTTGCATCGCTAAATCCATGCGATCGCGTTTCGGAATTTTATTATTCCTTGGATGGTTTTTTTGAAATTGAAAATGTATGCCCATCACCAAAAAGACAGCAACAAATGCGGCCATCAAAGAAGTTGAGACGGAGCGAATTTTCATAATGATATAATCCTATTATAACAGATAATGGTAGATAAAGTTACGAATCTAGAATGGGAAATTCTGTAGATGTTTGTCATTTTTTAAACCAAAAAAAGCCTAGGGTTTTAACCCTAGGCTTTTTCGGGTTTTAAACCGATTTGTTTTGGTTATTTGATTATTTTTTGATGATTCTGGTACTAATCTTCGAAGCCTTTTCCCCAATGGTCACTATATATGTTCCGGATTTTAACTGGTCTGCTAATGGTAACGAAATCGAGTTTTTACCTTGTTTCACACTTAAATTTCCATTGTAAATAAGTTGTCCATTAGCCATGGTGATGGTCATCGGTAACATTCCAGTTATATCAGATTCAAATTTTAATTGAAGATCTGTTTCAAACGGATTGGGACTTGCTACCATATTTTTTATTCCGGAAGTTGACTTTGTATTATTGAATGGCTTCGGATCAAAAGTTTCTTTTTGTCCATCAAAATCAGTTTGTGATAAGCGATAGTAACTAGTACCCAAAAGTGGATTGTGATCCATCACTTCATAGTTGCGCGGATTGTTGCTGTTTCCAGCTGCAGTTACTTTTTGAATTCCTTCAAAGTTTTTATTGTCTTTCGATCTTTCAACTATAAAGTAATCACTGTTGTTTTCACTCGCCGTGGTCCAAGTAATTTTTGCTGAAGAGTTGTACGGCATCACATCAAAGGCAACTAATTCTACTGGTAGAGGATTAATACCTGTGGATGTAATTCCGAATTGTCCTAGTGTTGTGAATACACTTCTGTTCGCTATTGGCGTAGTTGGATTTCCAGATGCAGCAACATGCGTACCATTGGCCATCCATACATTGGCATCATCATCTCGTCTAAATAAATGCAGTTTGGTGTAATCGGAAATTCCTGTGAACCCTTCTGCTGTGGTTGAGATGTTGTATTCGCCGCCGCTAAAACCGTTGCTTCCACTAAGTGTCCACCATCCCGAACCAATAGTAGAACATACATCACCTGCATCTGTTATTGGTAATCCATATACGCCAGGGAATCCCGTACTAAAAGTGGATGAGATAATACCTCCATTAGGAGCCGTCGTGAAGTCCATGATGATTCCATTGTAAGAAGTTGGTGTGCCTACTGGAAAAATAATTCCCGAAGTAATTAGACTAGGCACCCATCTGCGTAACGACCCAATAACATGTCCCGATGTTCGTGTTAGTGTTCCAGTAGAAACATCGCTCGTACCTAAAGTAATCGAATTGCTTCCAGTGGTAACATTACCAACGAGTAAGTTGAGTTGGTTATCTGTATTAACAGAATTTGTTAGTATGATATGGGATCCATTATTAATAGTTAAATTTCTAACAGATGACGGCAAGCCGCTACCGGTAGACTGTAAAGAGATTCCATTGTATTCATAGTCGGCACCCGTATTAAAAATGCGAGTGGCAGTTTGAATATGTCCTGTTGCCCCACTTAAAGTAATTCCATCGGTTGATTTTATTCCCAACTTCGTTCCAGATTCTAATGTGAAGATTCCATCTCCATTTAAATAACTTGTGGCATTGGCCATTTGTAATGTCGCACCCGTTTTAACAGTGTAGTTAACATTGTTGAATGTATTCGCAGTTACGTTGCATTGTTGAATGCCCGTACCGTTAAAATTAATTTGACCAACATGAGTCGTAGAAGCCTCCCATACATACCCACCTGAATAAGTAAAGTTGTTTTTGATGTTGAAAATGCCTTCGTTTGCATCTTCTGTTAACAGTAAATTCCCACCGGTGATACTTGCACTGCCTTCAACATTAAATGTGCACAATCCTAAACCGCTTGTTAAAACGCAATAGCTAGTTCCCACGTTTCCGCTTATTGCAATATTACCAGCAATGTTGATGGTGGTTACCGCGGTCCAATCTGTACCAATAAAAACTCCATCCGTTTGCGTGTAGTTTCCGTTAATGGTCATGGTATTGTTTGTTACATCTTCGTTCGACCAAAACACACCGCCCGAAATATTTAAATCACCATTAATGGTCATGTTGCAGGCGCCCGATCCACTAGAAACAGTAAACCAAGAACTTGTTAGATTTACATTTCCAGTTACCGTGATGGTTCCACCACCCGAACTGTTAGTTCCTCTAAAGTCTCCGCCCGACTGATTAATGTTACCACCAACAGTCATCGTACGCGATGTACTGTTCGTCGTTAATCCTAAATATCTAGATCCTGTACTTAGGATATTAAAATCTTTTTGGATGCTCATATTCGTATTGAGTCCTAAATTGCTACTTTGGCTAGTAGCATTCCATTTAAAAGTTCCAAAATTTTGTCCAAGATTAATCGGTGCCGTATTCGTTGTGCCTTTTATTTCACAGGTAGCACTTTCATTCCATGTAGCAGTGGGAACGCTACCACCATTTTGTGTATGATTATAAATACCATTCGCCTCATGATTTAAAGTAGCACTTGCACTTAAATTCATTGTGCCTGCATTGTTGATAATCCCATCGTTTATAAAATCAGTACCCGTTCCATTATTAATAGTAACTGTTCTGCCACTATTTACAGTAACGGTACCCCCCGATTCAACGACTACTTGGTCAACACTTACATTGGCCGTAACGGTAACTATGTGTCCAGTTCGAATGGTGATGACATTTTGTGCAGAAGTGGGAGTACTACTTGCATTAACCCAAGCTGTACCATTATACGATTCCCAAGTTGTATTGGAATTCCAATTTCCATTGTTCTTTGATCGATAATCACCATTTACTGCTGCATTTGCTTTGGTGCTTTGGAATGATTGATAGACAAGAACGATGAGTACAATCGCCATCGTAGAGATGACAGTCCCAATAAAAAATTTTTGTTTTTGACTCAACCTCGTAGTAAGGTTCGTTCGTTGACTTGGAGTGTTGGTTTTTAGTGGCTTGCTTGATTTCATCACAAGTTATTTTTTGCGGGATTTTACGAAAGCTATTCTATTAAGTTTCATTTCATTGAAAAAGGCATTTTAAAGGTTAAATCGACACATAAACTGAGTACGTAATGGGCAATAGTAGAATTTGTTTAATTGGTAGATTAAAACTATTTTTCACCAACCTTAAAAATCAAAAAAAATGATGGAAATTAACTACTTAGTAATTCTATTGGCCGCATTGGTTCCAATGGTAATGGGATACATTTGGTATCACCCAAAAGTGTTTGGTACCGCGTGGATGGCCGCCGCGGAAATCACAGCAGACAAAAAGAAAAATCCGCCGATGGCGAAAATTTTTATTGTGTCTTTTATTTTTGCATTGCTTTTGGCTTTTATCATGCTTCCGATGGTCGTTCATCAATTGAGCTTGTTTTCATTGGTTGCAGATGATATGAAACCCGGCGACACAACCTCTGCCGCTGCACAATGGTTTCAATCGTCAATGGATGCTTATGGTAATAACTTTCGCACATTTAAGCATGGTGCCTTTCATGGTTTTATTGCTGGGATATTCTTGGTGCTACCCTTAATTGGTACGAATGCTCTCTACGAAAGAAAAAGTGCGAAGTATATCTTTATTAATGTAGGATTCTGGACCGTTTGTATGTCTATCATGGGTGGTATTATCTGTCAATGGGGTATCAATTAATTAATATTTTATCATTTTAAAGGGGCTTTTTATTAAAAAGCCCCTTTTTTTGTCATTTATCAAGGAATATTTCCGAAATTTAAATTTAATTCCAATCCAAGTAAACCAAAAGAGGATGGTATTCGTGATCCCTTAATGAACACACAAAAACCAACATAAAATGAAATTAATTTACTCCCTTCTTCTGGCATTGTTCCTTAGCATCGGTGCCCAAGCCCAAAACTGTAATTGGAGCGTAAGTATTTTAGCCAATAATACAGTGGTTGTTACACCTCCCGGAAATATTATTACACCACAGCATTATGTTACCTGGAATTTTGATGATGGAACCGTTTTACAAGGGGGCGCAAATCCCGTTACTCATATTTATGCAAATCCAGGAATGTATATTATCTGTATGAGCATAATTGATTCCATGACGGGTCCTGTATGTACATATTGTGATACAGTTACTGTAAACACTTGCGCTATTTCTTACACTCAAGCAGGAACTTCTTTTGTATTTACAGCAGGTGGTACCAGTTCTAATTCGAATGTGATGTGGAGTTTTGGAGATGGAACCTCAGGAACCGGCCAAACCGTTACTCATCCATATAATGGCGTAGGTAATTATACCGTTGTTATGACTGAATTAGATAGTAGTGGAAATGTGATTTGCACAGCAACGGTTATCGTTTCAACTCAAGCAGGTTCTACATGCAACTTTACATATGGTCAACCAAATCCTGTAACAGCTCCAGGCACATTTAATTTTGTAGGATCAGCTGGAGTAAATCCAAATTTTTCTTGGGATTTTGGTGATGGTACTGTTAGTGCTGGACCAAGCGTATCACATACTTATACTGCTTCGGGTACCTATATGGTTTGTATGACTTCTTATACTTTCTTAGATACCTGTGTAACTTGTCAAAGTATTACCGTTTCTCTTACTCCTCCAAGTTGTAGTTTTGCTTCTTTTCCTGATAGTGTAAATACATCACAGATGTATTTTAGCGCTTGGGGTGTATTTGTAAATAATATTATTAATTGGACTTATGGAGATGGTACATCAGGTACTGGTTCATTCTCTACACATACTTATAATGCGCCAGGTGTTTACGCAGTTTGTATGAACGAAATAGATTTTGTTACTGGTCTAACAGTTTGCACTTACTGTGATTCTGTTGTGGTGGGTGGATCCTCTAATTGTAGTTTTACAGTTAATGGCAATGGAATTTTTGGATCACCAACTGCTTTTGTTGCGGCTAACGCTCAACTAGGAAGTGTTTATTACTGGGACTTTGGTGATGGATCGCCAATTATTACAGGTCAATCAGTGACACATGTATATGTCGCTCCTGGAATTTATAATGCTTGTTTAAGTATTGGTTTTCAAGGGGCCATTGTTTGTATGACTTGTCAACCCGTGAATATAGGAAGTAACAATCTAGGTTGTCAAGCGAATTTCGTTTCAGTGAGCGTTGGATTGAATGCCTATTTCATCGATCAGTCTGTTGTGAATCCACCTAACGTTCCACCACTACCAAGTCCTGTTAACTACGCTTGGAGTTTTGGAGATGGAAATTCAAGTACTTTACAATTCCCAAATCATCAGTACAGTAATCCTGGAACGTATGTGGTTTGTTTAGTAGTAAGCACAGTGGGATGCACATCTACTTATTGCGATTCTATTGTTATTGATACAGCTATCAATAACCCAATTGGATGTAACGCATTCTTCGTATTCACACAACTTAGTCCTTATAATTTAGTAGGCGTTAACCTAAGCAATGGAACAAACTTGAACTTTAGTTGGGATTTCGGTGATGGATCACCGTTAGTAAGTGGTGCTTATCCTAGTCACCAATATGCCAGCACAGGAATGTACATAGTATGTTTAACAGTTTCTGATTTCTTTGGCTGTTCAGATACGTATTGTGACACACTTAATGTAGACTCTTTAGGAAATATTATATACCGTAGTTCATCTTCAGGATTTGTATTGAATATTTATTCTCCTGCAACTGTTACAAGCGGTATTGATGATATAGCGCCTACCAATGCACAACTATTCCCTAATCCTGCTCACAGTACATTGACCGTTAAATGGTCGGCAGAAGTAAGCAATGAACTATCTTATAAAGTAGTTTCGGTAGATGGGCGTATCGTATTGAATGGAAGTTTGACGCGTGATGTTAACTCCATTGAGGTCGCTACTTTGTCACCTGGATTCTATTTCCTTCAAGTTCAGAATGCGAATGGAAGCATGGAAGCAAAACCTTTTGTAAAGCAGTAATTCCCGCTGCCTGAAAAGGCCTTACCATGCGTCCTGCACCTGAGCTATTAGAGCGATGCCGGCGCGATGACCGGAAAGCACATCACGACTTATACGTGATGTGCTTTCCGATTATGTATTCGATTTGTAATCGATATTATATTAACAAAGACGATCGGATGTCCGCGTTGAATATGATCTTTTTTCGACTCATCGTCAACATGAGTGATTATCTTAAAAAACATCAACATGTTCCCTACGAACAATGGATGCGAAGAGTAAGTGTCAATTATATTATTGATGAATTCAGAAAGCAAAAACGTTATCAGGATCTGATCAGTTTAAGAGAGGAAATGCCTGAAGACTTACATCCATTACATAGTGAAGTGGATTTAAAATATGACAAGGAAGAAATTCAACAGGCCATTGAGCAACTCCCTCCCATGTGTAAAACCGTGTTTAATCTGTATGCAGTGGATGGATTTAAACACGATGAAATAGCTAATATGCTTGGCATCAGTACCGGAACTTCGAAAGCACATCTCTTTAAAGCGCGAAAAAAATTACAAGAGATGTTGACCGAAGTAAAAAAATCTGCTGAATGGAATAAACCACAAATGCTATGAAAGAATTGAAAAAGGATCAAATGGATCCAGAACTATATTGGCCAGAAGCGGAGAAGCTTTTGGAAAAACACTATACGGCAAAACGTCGCCGTAGAACCATCGTATTGTTTGGAGCGGTTATCGTTGGATTGTTAAGTGTGTTTTTAGTAAACTCAAGAAATGAAAATTTTTCAGAAAAGATTGCGCCTGCTAAAATTGAAAAGGGAGAAAAGTCGTCGATAGTGAATAGAAATCATGCGAAACATGAAACCGAAGCGATACAACCATCTAAAGAAGAAAAAGTAAATACGAATAGCACAGAAATTCCATCAGAAACAGATTCACCCATCTTCCGTAAAGAAAACAGAGTAGCAAGCACGAATAAAGAAGTTCCTGTCTCACCTACTAAAGTGAAGCAAAACTTTACGAATTCAACTATTCCTATAGTAAGTACAGAAATAAATTCTTCTTCCCCTGCTAATGAGCCATCGAAACAAGAAAGTACAATACCTATTTTGCAGAATACCAATGTGGAGGATAAAGAATTAAATGTTTCAACTGAAAATTCACTGACAACACCATCCGAATTAAATTTTTCTGACGTGGACTTCATAGCCGCTTTACCCATGTTAAAGTGGAAAGGAAATGAGAAGGAGGAAATATCTATTCTTCCTGATAGTCGCCCAACTTTAATAACTAAAAAGAAAGCCAAATGGGATCTTTTGGTTTATGGTGGTGTCAACGGCGTGCAAAAGGAACTAAGTGGAAAATCAAATTCTTCGTATCTGCATCGCCGTGAGAAAGAGGAATTGCCCACCGTGCTTCCTTTTGGTGGATTGCAATTGTCAAAGTCAATTCGAAATTGGGATTTCCGTGGAGGATTTGAATTTTCAGTGATCGGAGAACAAGTAAAATATTCGCCCTATACAAATGGAGAATACTATAATCAACAGGAAGTTTGGCAATCGAATAATTACATCGTTACCGATACCGACAGTGCTTATATCTGGGGCATGTTATTTTTAAATACTACCGATTACCTTGTTTTAGATAGTGTAAAAGTGACGGTTACCGATACGTTGAACGGCACACATTATAATACAAGTATCCGAAAAGCAAATGGCATCAATCGTTGGTATGTTGTGGAGTTGCCCTTAGAAGTACTTTATCAAGTTAGAATTAAACGTTGGGGAATAGGAGTGGCTGCAGGCATTGCTCCTGGCCTAGTGGTGCAATCTTCAGGCTATTATTTGAAAGAAGATGAAAGTGGTTATTCCTCCATCAAAAAATACAACAAGCAGCAGTTTACATTGAATGCAAGAGCAGGTATTGAAATAAGTTATTTACTTAACACGCGATGTCGACTTCTTTTGCGTCCTTCTTCGCAGTATTCAATTACAAAGATGGAAGCTGGAGCAAAGGAGAAACAACGCTATCAACGCAATGGGATAAGCGTTGGGTTGTTGTATATGATCCCATAGGTATTGAAAAGAATGTTGATCTCAACTTAAATCAGTTTAATGGAAACTTTAATACCAATTCCTAGTATGTTTTAGTTCAAAGCTGCGACGTATTTTTTTGCCAAGACGAGTTAAAAAAATTGTTGCATAGCCTTAGCCTACGGAACTATTTTTTTAAGAAGTATTGGTGAAAAAGGACTAGCAGATGGGACTAAAACATATTAGGTGTTGGTATAATCCTACACATATAAAAATTATTGTTGAATAAACTTTTAGATGAAGCTATAAATAGAAGACTAAATGAAAAGAAGCCTTATTATAATGATGTGCATTGCTATCTGTATGGGTAGTCAAGCACAAATTCCATCAAGTTGTGTGGTTCCGCAATTGTTAGCAATAGAATATAAGAGAGACATTAATCAATTGGCGGTACAAAGACTTTTCCAACTTCAACATCCTGACACTATTTTAGTGAAAATTCCACAAGCGAATATTGATACAATTTCAGAGGGGTTAGCAGCCATATTTAATGCAACCTCAATACCAGAAAGAGATTCTGTTTTTAATATGTATTGTGTGCATAATCTAAATCCTTTCGACGGTTTTGGTGCGTATGATGGTTTTCTGGTAAAAGTGGATACCAATTTTTCATGGACCAATGCATGGCAAAATTTAACAACAATAACGGGCAATCCATTAATGGATACAATACTTACTCGATATCATTTAACAGTCACTAACTTTTATAATTGGGTAATCGGCAATTATGCAGAGCTATATGTTGATTCATCTTGGAATAATTATGCCTTGATGGATAGCATTGAAATGGTGCCCGGAGTATTAGCAGTAGAACAAAATAGTTATGTAGGAGTTGCTGGAAAAATTTCATACAGCACAATAGGGAATGCAAGATACTATGATTTTTATTTTGAATACGCCGACTGTTTTGATGGATGCGACGCATATAGAAAGTGGAAATTTAAAGTGAACCCCGATTGCTCAGTAGAATATCTTGGTATTGACAACTGGTGTTATTGGGATCAATTTGGCACACCAGGTATGTGTCCCTTCCCTGCGCCGCTAAATTGCAATACTTTTACTCCCGTTAAAGAAATTGCTGATAAAAATGTGAATGTTTTGATTTCTCCAAACCCTACTAACGGTATTTTTCAAATTGAGATGAGTGGTCTCGACTTCGTAAGCCCATCTACTATGGAAATTTTTAATATGCAAGGAGAATTGATTTACACATCTTCGATTTCAAATCTCAAATATCAAATTGATTTAAGCACTTCCGCAAAGGGAATTTATTTGCTGAAATTTTATAATACGCAGATGATCCTTACTAGAAAAGTGGTAGTTCAATAGTCCAATTACAATTTTATACCAATTCTATTTATATTTTAGTTCAAAGCTGCGACGTATTTTTTTGCCAAGACGATTTAAAAAAATCGTTGCATAGCCAAAGCCTACGGAACTATTTTTTTAAGAAGTATTGGTGAAAAAGAGTCCCGCTCCGCCGTCGGCAAGCCTATGGCGGCCGATGGATAGCTATCGCATAAGCGTCAGGCTAATTTAAAGGTTTAGCAACAATTTT
>JANOAX010000179.1:0-9733 GCA_031411335.1 Bacteroidota bacterium | reverse complement strand
CGAACTGCCGTTTCCAAAATCACCTAATGCCCAAATTTGCAGGGGTTGTGTACTGCTAAAATCAGGTGCTGTGTAAAAATAATTTTCAACGCCATGTTCAAGAATAACTGCTGTTGAACCTATTCGATAAAAATATTTTGTATTAGGAAGCAGTCCTTCTATCTTGATGGAATGATCCTTCACCATATCAGTGTTCACCACGTTAATTCCAAACGAATTATTCAAACCGTAACTAACTTTAGAATCAGTTTCCACATCGGTTCGCCAATGTATAGTACAAGAGTTGGTCGTTGTGGTTTGCAAATAAGGGCCCCTACTAATCGAAGGAAGCACCAATGGCAATACAGCTTCTAGGTTCATTTCAAAAGTGAGATCAACATCATTTACAGAACTTGGATGTATTTCTACCGCTAATACATTATTTCCATTCAGAAAATAGGAGCTAAGTACATTATAAATGAATAATGAATCACCGTCATCTATACAATTATTGAGCGCATAAGTATTGAAATTCACTCCTGAAGTTGGCAAATTATTTGAAAAAACTTTCGTCCCATTTAAATAAACAATTACGCCATCATCTCGTCGTAATTGGACTTTGAAAGCACCATATTGTTGTGGATTAATGACATTAAAAGTTTTTCGAAAGTAATAACACGTTCTATTTTTCATTAGTGGGGTAACTGGATTATCCCCAAAGCCAAACTCGCCCTTACCTGTTGGCCAAGTGGCATCATTGAATAATTTTGTCTTCCATGAAGAATTAAAATTTAATCCCTTGTCATTATACTTCCAAATTGAATTTTGATCCAAAACCATTATCGCAAATAACGGACTATTTAAAAATATCCAAAATAAGAATGTGCTAATAATTATCTTCAATTTCATTTCGTTTAATATGTTATCAAAAAATCAAAATCTATTAGATTTGTAATCTAACAAAGGACCTTTTTCCTTTTATACAATTTTATGAAATATCTACAGATTTAGACTTTTTTCTTTGATTTATTCAAACTTTGTTTCATTTACCAACAAAACACCCCTATCCATCTAGCCTTCATTTAACATAATCAATCCATTAAAAATGGATTGTGACAAACGTTTTCAACAGTTTGATGGATTATCAACAACTAAACAAAAATACCCCTTTAAAAAGCATTAAAATCCGTATCTTTGTTAACTATTAGAAAAATTAGCATAACTAACTGATAATGAGCGAACAAGTCTTGGATAAAGAAGAGCTAAAACAAAACGAATATTCTGCCGATAGTATACAAGTCCTTGAAGGTCTTGAAGCGGTAAGAAAAAGACCCGCCATGTACATCGGCGATATTGGTGTAAAAGGATTACATCACCTCGTTTATGAGGTGGTTGATAATTCAATCGATGAGGCACTTGCTGGCCATTGTAAAAACATCGATGTGTACATCAATCCTGGTAATAGTGTTACCGTAAGAGATGATGGTAGAGGTATTCCAACTGATTTTCATGCAAAAGAACAACGTTCAGCTTTAGAAGTTGTAATGACAGTTTTGCATGCAGGTGGTAAATTCGACAAAGACTCTTATAAAGTTTCTGGTGGACTGCATGGTGTGGGTGTGAGTTGTGTAAATGCATTATCATCACTTTTAGTAGCTACCATTCAACGTAATGGAAAAATCTACAAGCAAGAATATTCAGAAGGAAAACCATTATATCCTGTTAAGGAAATAGGAACAACGGACCTTACTGGAACTGAAATTACTTTTCAGCCTGACAGTACAATTTTCATCACTACTGATTATCTGTACGACACCATTGCAACTCGTATGCGCGAATTATCTTTTTTAAATAAAAAGATTCGTATTTCGCTTACTGATTTGCGCGAGTTAAATGCTCAAGGTGAACCTACCAACAAAGATGTTTTCTATAGTGAAAGAGGACTTGTTGAATTTGTAGAGTACTTAGATGCAACACGCGAAAAATTGATTGATGATGTGATTTATATGGAAGGTGAAAAAGCAGGTACACCTGTTGAAGTGGCCATGTCATACAACACTTCGTTCAATGAAAATGTGCATTCTTATGTAAACAATATTAATACCCATGAAGGTGGAACTCACTTAGCAGGTTTTCGTCGTGCATTAACACGTACACTTAAAAACTACGCTGATAAAGAAGGACTGCTATCTAAATTGAAGTTTGATATTAGTGGAGACGATTTCCGTGAAGGATTAACCACTGTAATTTCTGTAAAAGTTCAGGAGCCACAGTTTGAAGGACAAACCAAAACCAAGTTAGGAAATAACGAAGTAATGGGAGTGGTTGATCAAGCAGTGTCTGAAATGCTGAATAATTATTTGGAAGAACATCCACGTGAAGCGAGAAGCATTGTTAACAAAGTAATATTAGCAGCAACCGCACGACATGCAGCGCGCAAGGCTCGTGAAATGGTGCAACGTAAAGGTGCATTCACAGGAACAGGACTTCCAGGAAAATTAAGCGACTGTTCAGAAAGAGATCCAAGTAAATGTGAAATTTTCCTTGTCGAGGGAGATTCCGCAGGTGGAACAGCAAAACAAGGTCGTGATCGTAATTTCCAAGCTATTCTTCCCTTGAGAGGTAAGATTCTCAATGTAGAAAAAGCCATGGATCATAAAATTTATGATAACGAAGAAATCCGAAATATTTTTACAGGCTTAGGTGTGAGTAAAGGAACTCCTGAAGATGAGCGTGCTTTAAACATTCTTAAATTACGTTACCATAAAGTCGTAATCATGACCGATGCCGACATCGACGGTAGTCATATCACAACATTAATTTTAACTTTCTTCTTCCGACATATGAAAGAATTGATTGAGGAAGGATATGTTTACATCGCAACTCCTCCTCTTTACTTAGTGAAGAAAGGAAAAGAATCAACATACTGCTGGACAGAAGAACAACGTCAAGAAGCAATCAAAAAAATTGCTGGTGATGGAAAAGAAAGTTCGGTAAATATTCAACGTTATAAAGGTCTTGGAGAAATGAATGCAGAACAATTGTGGGAAACTACCATGCGTCCTGATACAAGAACATTACGTCAAGTAACAATAGATAGTGCTGCTGAAGCAGATCGCATATTCTCTATGTTGATGGGAGACGATGTTCCACCACGCAGAGAGTTCATCGAGAAAAACGCCAAATACGCGAAAGTAGACGCATAATAACCTAGGGCTTCAGCCCTAGGACATCACAACCTAGGGCTTCAGCCCTAGGAAACAAAACAAAAACATCACAACCTAGGGTTTCAACCCTAGGTTTTAAAAAACCATCATTCCAATGAAAGTAACAGTAGTAGGCGCCGGTAACGTTGGCGCAACTTGCGCAAATGTTATTGCAGAGCGCGAACTAGTAAACGAAGTAGTTTTACTTGATATCAAAGAAGGCACTGCCGAAGGTAAATCCCTCGACATGTGGCAAACGGCACCAATTAATATGTATGATACACGTATTAAAGGTGTGACGAATGATTATAGTGCTACTGCAAATTCTGAAGTAGTTGTAATTACTTCAGGTCTTCCTCGTAAGCCCGGTATGAGTCGCGATGATTTAATCGCTACCAATGCAGGCATTGTGAAGTCAGTTACAGAACAAATTATTAAATACAGTCCTAATTGCATCATCATTGTGGTAAGCAATCCATTGGATGTAATGACGTACTGTTCCTATTTAACTGCTGGATTCGATTCCAAGCGCGTTTTCGGGATGGCTGGAATTTTAGATACTGCTCGTTACCGTGCATTCCTTGCTGAAGCATTAGATTGTTCTCCAAAAGATATTCAAGCAGTATTGATGGGCGGACATGGTGATACGATGGTACCACTTCCACGTTACACAACAGTAGCTGGAATTCCGGTAACTGAGTTAATTGATGCCGATAAATTGGAAGCTATTGTTCAACGTACTAAATCAGGCGGTGGAGAATTAGTGAACTTGATGGGCACATCAGCTTGGTATGCACCAGGAGCTGCTGCTGCACAAATGGTGGAAGCCATTGTTCGTGATCAAAAAAGAATTTTCCCGGTTTGCGCTTGGTTGCAAGGTGAATATGGAGAGAAGGATGTTTACCTAGGAGTTCCAGTTAAATTAGGAAAAAATGGTATTGAAGAAATCATCGAACTTAAATTAAACAAAGACGAAAAAGATTTATTGACAAAATCATCCATCGCTGTAAAAGAAGTGATGAGTGTATTGGATAATATGTCGGTTTCAGCTAAATAATATTTCGATTGACACAAAAGCCTGTGACAAAAGCCTGCGACTGAAGTCGCAGGCTTTTGTGTTTTTTAAACAGGCTTATTTGTTTTTAAACAGGCTTTCTTGTTTTTATAGAAATCGATTTAATTCATTTTCACTGGGTATTCTACATGTTGCCCTTCGGCCAAAAAGCGAATAGCGAACTTTTGCAAATACATTATAAATAGCGTTTCGAATAAATTCGGGAACATGGATGAACACGAAAAATACTCTCCATGGATATCCTAAATCACGAAGTATATAAAGTACTGCAGAAGAAGATTTAAGCACCACTCCATTCCTAATGTATAGTACACTTTCGACTACCTGGATAGAATAGTGTGTCAATAATTTCTTTCCACTTTCACTTTGACTTGCGGAAAATAAAAATGTATTCTTTTTATCTCGTTTCAACAAAAACTGAATTCCCCACGTACAGAAATTGCAGTAGCCGTCGAAGATAATTATCTTATCCAAATCATATTTCGAAACATAGTTCATTCAAAATAGGTATCGAATTTATACTTAGAATTTTTCGCTCCCGATCCTTCGGGATCGCTTCATTAAAATTAGGTTATTTAGGACGCACAGTGATAGAATAAGGATCTACACTCACTTCAGCATTAAAATCAGGGTCTTTATCGAGGGTAGTTAAATTGATAATACTTAAATAACCATTTTTGCCAGAACAAGATGCTGCATGATGTGGTGCTATTCCGCCTGTCACATTTCGATTGGCTACATATATTACTTGCTTTGATTCATCAACTACGATACCATGTGGCTGCCATCCTACTTTTATCTTCTTTACCTCTGTTAAAGTGTTGATGTCAATTACGCTTATTGAACCTCTCATGTTCGGAAAGAAATCATCTTCTGTATTCGTGACGAATAATAAATTATTAGCGGGTGACATTGCAAATTCCAACGGAACTTTCCCAACAGGAATCACTTGGATTAATTGATCATTAGATGTATTAAAAACGCGCACTTGATTCACATTCGTGTCTTGACAAGTCACAAAATATTTCGAATAATCTGGACTAAAAATAATTTCATGCGGACGCATGGGAAATGGCAATTGCCAAGGACCAATTGGGTTAATGTTGACGTCTTCGTAACTGACTAAATCATTGATTGGAATTTTTATAATTCTGCTAATGTCTTGACACGTGACATACAAAGTATCATTGTTTTGATTCAGCGCTACACCATGTAAATTCGGAGTTGGATTTCCAGTTATTGGAAATGGTCCGACTGTGTTTGAAGTTCCCGCGTCAATATCAACAAAAGCGATTCTACCTCCATTATAATCCACAGCATAAGCCTTTTTAGAATCACTTGAAATCGTAATCGTATTCCAACCACCAGAAATACCATTGCCAATAGGAATTGTTTTTACTAGTTGATCCGTAGCACAACTAAAAACTTGAACAATATCTGAATTCAAAAATACCACCAACCAAAATTGTCCATCAGGAGTTACTCTAATATTATGTGGTGACTCAGGCGGAGATGCTCCAGGATTCTGTCCAACATTCACCATCCGCATCGCAACTCTTCGATCAGCATCAAAAACAGTAACTACATCACAGCCTTGATTTGCCACGTAAAATTTATGTCGCAAGGGATCATCGGCAAACATAATTTTACCTTCTTTATTGGGTGCCCCGGCGTCAATCCAATCTCTCAATGTTTCATACTCAATTTTCGAAAGTGGAGATTGGTTGATTGGCATGGTGGGCAAAACAACTAATCCGAGCGTACTATCCACATTTGTAAAATAACACAACGTACTAAAATCAGAACGATAGGGAATAACTACCGCACCATTATTTGTCCCATCAAACATCACATCCCAAGAACTCAAATCCAAACCGGCTGCTGCATTTTTACTTATCGTTGTATGGCAACCTGGAGTAGAACACTTGCCAATAATTATTTTTTCTACTTCGGGAGGATACCCATTATTTGATGGCATGAGTGCTTCGTACTTGTCATACTTACATCCGTAAAGTAACAAGCAAACAACTGCTAATATTAATCTCCCTTTTCTCATCAATCTCCTTCTGTAATATAAACGTTCAATGAATCTACTCCAGCTATCATCGAAGTATTAAATGGCAGTCCGCCTGTGCAAATCCAATCACTTGGATCTAGCAAACTATCAATTCCAATTGCATAAACATAATAGCGTCCACAGTTTAAACTATCGATACTTGCATAAGCAGAATTTAATTCAGCACTGACAGCGTAATCATACTTTGTGGTATCTGCGCCTGGAAATTCGCTTGCATTATATTTAATAAAAACTCTACAGCCGGGAATTGGTCGACTGTGATGAAGCATTTTAAACGTCATTGTTAATTGACCTGTTCTACCTTCTGGGCAATTATCTTCTTCCTCTTTCTTCTTATCCTTACATTGAATAAATACAAAGCTCATCATCACAATGATAGCACTTAGAACTACTCTTTTCATATTCATATCAAATTTATTATTGAGTATTAATATTTAATAAACTTTTGGGTAAATGATCTTTTTGAATCACTCACTCGACACAAATAAACACCTTTTTTCCATTTTGAAGCATCAAAATTTATTTGTTGTCGATTGCTTTGAAGTGAATAAATAAGTCGGCCTGTTACGTCAACAATTTCGATTAGCTTTCTAGCTAAACTCTCTTTTTCAAAGCTTAAATTCAAATTCGTTTGTACTGGATTTGGATAAATATTAAAAAAGACATATTCATCTTCTTCTGAATTTATGGAAAGCGTTTGATCTTGCGTATACAATACAACTCCACCCGACAAACTTCCAACCACTAAATCAAATTCTGCATCGCCATCGACGTCGGCCATAGCGGGCACTGCAAGTTGCGGCTCATAAATATTTTGAAACATAGAATCTAATAACGTAAAAGTTCCTGATAAATTTCCATCAATATTCCCATAATGGTAGAGGTATCCACTTAAAGACCCTACTAATAATTCATAATTGCCTTGCTTATCAAATAAGATAGGAGCAGAAAATCCAGCAAAAGATCCACCTTTAGCAACATTCACACCGCCAAAGTTGTTTGAAACAAAACTAAATATAGGACTGATAAGAGAACCTGTGTTTTCATAATAATTCAAAACTCCCAATCTTTCTCCAATCAATAAATCCAATTTTCCATCTCTATTAACATCGATTAATTGCGGAACAGCATTGTCACCAACATCGATGGATTGATAGTTCACTTGAGACAAAACAAAGAGGCAAGGGTTACCAACACCTGCTAAGTTCTGGAAATAAATCAGACTTCCTTCCGAATGACCAACAATCATATCTGAATCACCATCTCCATCCACATCACCAAAAGTCAAATAAATTGCAGATAAAAGATAAGTCGACAATAAAGAGTAATCATTAGTTATCAGTGTGTATTCTGCCTTATTACCAATACTGGTATTTCGATAATAAGCTACTTTAGCAATTGAGTTTAACGAATCAAAATAAAAATCATTTCCAATTAACAAATCTAACTTTCCATCTTGATCGACATCAAAAAAAACAGGGTGAGCTCCTGTACCCACCTCAATCATACCATCCACTAACCAACGATCTGTTTGATGACTAAAAACATTCGTTTGATTATTGGTTGTGTTTTCATAAAAACTAACATTGTTATAATCTTCACCAGTAGGAAAAAAATTAGCGACTATTAAATCTTTTTTCCCATCATTATTTCCATCAAAATAATGCGGGCCTGCTACATCTAACATGAATGCTGGAACATCATATGACGGAAATGTAGTGTCCTGAGCACAAATCCAAGATGAATCGGGAGTCCCACAATTTTCCAAAAACAATAAATTACTCCCTAAGATATCACCATTCAACACGTCTTTATCTCCGTCACCGTCATTGTCAAAAACGATCAACGATGAACCTGCATGGCGCATACTTTTATCTGAATTATACAGTTGACTTCCTTCACTACTTCCTTCTTTCTCTTGATCAAAATAAGCTCGGTAGGGGTTCGCTGCTATCAATGGACATGTTGGTAAAACAGGGGGAAGCACTGCTACATTTGAATTATTCGCCAACACAAAATAGCCCCAACATACAGGAATATAATGATACTTCATTTGACTAGGAGTGCCCGTAGAATCCATTGAAAAACTCTCATGATGCTCTACCCAAGATCCGCTAATGCTAAAGGCTAAAATATCCATATCTCCATCATTATCCAGATCACTCAAGGCAGGAGCGTTTACACGCGAAGCATAAATATTTGTTTGAAAGCCCCCATAGTGTGTTTGAATTGAATTAGTAATTGGAGTAAATAACAATCCGGTTCCAACTGAATAATCATTTCGATACAATGAAATTCCTCCGCCATAGTATGAAAACAAATCCATGTCGCCATCAAAATCATAATCAAAGGTTCGCACCCAGCCTTCTAAATCTGCTGGGAATTTAGAGCGATATTCTGGAGCATAAACATAAGACGACTTATTGGCTTGTCCTAAATTAATAAACGGATTCACACGAAAACTAGGTGCATCAAATTCTATCAAGTCCATTTTATTATCACCATTCAAGTCAATCTCTGCAAAAATAGGAGTGTTCATACCACTTGCCCAAGGATTTTGCAATCGTGTACTTCCGTGAAATACTGCGACACTTGTATCACGAAATAGATAGGGCAATTGTCCATTCGAAACAAAAGGGAATATCACCATAAAAATCATCCATCTACTCCACTTTTTCATCGTTGCACACATAATTTTTGAGCATAAGTTAATCCGTTATTTACTATTTGAACGATATAAACTCCAGACGAAAGATGGGAGGTAAATAGTTGCATTTGTCTTTGAAAAGTAGATGTAGAATATAAAACTCGACCAGAAAGATCAAGAATTGAAAGTTGAAATGAATGGTTGTTCATTTCGCTATTGAAATAAATGGTGCAATAATCACTCGATGGGTTCGGGGCTATAATGAAATTTAATTGCTGTGAAATTTGTTGAATTCCGGCAGAAGTATACTGAGTATACAATCTCATTCCACCCGAATTACAACCAGTCAATAAATCAAATTTAGTATCGCCATCGATATCTGCTTTTGAAATGGTAACTCTTTTCAACTCTTTAATATCCTGATAAGTTGAATCAATTATTGTAAAAGTTCCTGTTAGGTTTCCATCAATATTACCGAAATGATAAATACTTCCCTCATCAGAACCCACTAGTAATTCATAATTTCCATTATTATCAAATAACAACGGAACACTAAACCCAGCCACTTCACCGGGAACGAGTACATTTACATTTCCAAAATTGGCAATGTTTGTTGAGAAAAGTGGATTCATACTCGTTCCTGTATTTTCAAAATAATTAAGAATTCCACTTCTTTCACCAATAAGCAAATCAAGTTTCGAATCACGATTTACATCCACTATTTGAGGTGCACTATTATTTCCAATATC
>JANOAX010000178.1:0-16960 GCA_031411335.1 Bacteroidota bacterium | reverse complement strand
GACAGGCTCAGGGAGCATTAACATCGATAGGCTTAGCTGCATTCCTTTTCTGAAGCTGAAATCCATCCTCGCCCTCATAACTCTTTCTCCCTCTCCTCTCCACTCCTTCCCATCTCCCACTCTATTTTGGCTGTTTCAAATCCATTCAATAGATTTGATAAACGATTTATTAATCATTTTATATCTGACGAATCATTTATATCATATTATTAATCAACAAATTTATTTTAACACACAAAACTAGTTTTATGAAATTTATTCTATTAATTGTATCTCTTTGTCTTATTTTGTCTAGTTGCGGAGTAATATTCGGCGGCAGTAAATACCAAGCGATAATCCATGCAACAGACCACCCTAAAGCCGATATTTATGTAAATGGGGAAATAGTTGGAAAAGGAAAAGTTAAGGGTCTATATAAAAGAACTAAAACGCTGACTGTTGAATTAAAACAAGAAGGATGTCCTTCAAAAACTCAAACATTTGAACCCGTCTTTAGGACAGGTAATTTTATTTTAACAATTGGATCTTGGGCTTTACTAGGAATTGTGGTGGATTTAGTTACAGGTTCTTCATTTAAACCAGATCATAGAAATGATCCATCTATTAAAAGATTGGACTATGATTATTATAGGTTTGATGTTGATTACTCTGGTTGTCAGGTTATGTCCATCGACTCTAGTCAAAAAAAATAAACGTTGCTTATCCATCCATTTTTATTAGAGGACATAAATACATTTCAACGCTATAAAATTATCCAGTTACCTTATGCCATATTGAGTACTTTACCAAGAGGGGCTCGTATTCTATTTTGAAATTTAAAACCTTTTATTAGTTTTGAGTTAGGATTTAGTAGCTAGTTTATCGTTGAGGTTCTTTTTAGTAATTTTTTAGCAAATTGAATTTGCTCATTGAATTCAAAAAGTACTTTGGATTGTTAAATAATTAAATTGTGATAATAAATCGACAACAACCATTTTATAAATACAGCCAACACTAAAAATTAATGATGAAAAAAATCAAGTCTATAGGATTACTACTGTTACTCTTTGCAGGACAAATTGCCATGGGTCAAACCAATCAAGTGAAAGCGCTTGCAAAAGGACAAGAAGCCATTGAACTCATGGAAAAAGGCAAACTTGACGAGAGCATTAAACTGCTTGAAGAAGCACAGAAACTTGATCCAGACAGGTTCGACTTCCCTTACGAAATGGCATATGCTTACTATGCTAAGGAAGACTATAAGGAAGCAATGAAAATTTTGGAGAAAAATAAAACGCATAAAGATGCTACAGACAACCTATATCAACTACTAGGCAACTGTTATGATATCTTAGGAAAGACTGAAAAAGCATTTGAAACCTATGATGCTGGACTTAAAATATTTCCTAATTCGGGGAAAATTTATTTGGAAAAGGGAAATATTTATTGGGCTAAAGAAGAATATGGTAAAGCACTTCAATTTTATGAGAAAGGTATTGAAGTTGAGCCTAAGTTCCCTTCAAACTATTATCGTGCATCTAGAATTTATTGTGGTTCGTCAGAGGAAGTTTGGGGCATGATTTACGGTGAACTATTTATGAACTTAGAACGCAATAGTAAACGAACATCGGAAATTAGTAAATTGCTATATGACACATACAAAAAGGCAATTGTAATTACAAACGACACTTCTTTTTCTGTTAGTTTCAGTAAGCAAACTACAATGAATACTGACCAACTAAGTAAAATGAAGCTTCCTTATGGAATTGGTGTCTACGAGCCAACCATTATATATTCCATGTTATCTGTAAAAACAATTGACCTCAACTCACTTGACATTGTAAGAAGCGAATTTATTGAAAATTACATTAAATTAGGTCATGATAAAACATATCCCAATGTATTATTCGCATTCCAGAAAAAAATAAAAGACGCAGGGCACATCGAAGCTTACAACTACTGGATATTAATGAAAGGTGAGGAAGAGAGTTTTGCAAATTGGAAATTAGCAAACAAAAACAAATGGGATGGCTTTGCAAAATGGTTTAATGAAAATGGATTAATCATTAACGAAAACAACAAATTTTATAGTGGTCAATATTAGTAAAATCAGTAAATGAAAAACTACTTGCACTCAGGGTTGATGTAAATATGTTTTCATTGTTAAAACAACCAAATGATCAAAAAACTCCACCCGCCCCTTCTGTTTTTCCTCTTTATACTAAGCCTATCTTCCTGTAAACTTATCCTAGGAATTAAAACCGAAAAATATTTGGAGGATGTGGAGATCGTTAAGAATGCAAAGAAATTTCATGTGCCCGGACCAGAGTTTTATAAAATTGATACAGTGAGTTATATGAGAGCTGCAAGAAAAACGTATAATCGAAGCCCACAACTTGCCAAACATGTGATGCAGCCTTTGCAAATGCGTATTTTCAATCGTACTGGACTATCGACCATGTCGTTGGTTAATTGTGATGTAGGTGGAATTTTTAAATTAGATTGGAACCATTTCAATTCATTCGATACTTTCCCTCCTGACATGAAAAATTTTGGCAAACCTGATACGACATTTAATTTGAAGGTGGAGTTGGAAAAGATTGTGCCCATTCATAATTTGGAGGCTAAAATAGATACCGATGCCGATGTTGTTATCATAATTTACTGGACGCGATTAACCACGCGTTACTCAAAAGACTTAATTAAATTAATGAATAATTACAAAGCGAAGTTTAAAGATGAATCGTTGAAAATTGTATTTGTAAATACAGATAATTTATTCGTGAATTAATTCTAATGTATGCTGAAAGAAATAATATAAATTGTCTGCAGCGATGAAATCTTAGTTTACTAGAGACATTCAATTTTAACACTAGAGGGCACTGGAGGACACTTGAGGACACTTGAGAAAAATTTGTTTTGTTAATGAATTGCTAATGTATTTCCATCAAATCATTAAACTACATTTTCCTTTTCGTATGCAATGCATCTATTGCCTTTGATTATTTCCAACTCGAATGATTTTTCTTCTCCCTCCCGATAGCTATCGGGACCACCCATCTCCCGCTTAGCCATTGTA
The DNA here is from genome assembly GCA_031411335.1 of Bacteroidota bacterium. Taxonomy (GTDB): domain Bacteria; phylum Bacteroidota; class Bacteroidia; order AKYH767-A; family OLB10; genus JAJTFW01. The sequence continues at coordinate 13,902 of JANOAX010000178.1, read as the reverse complement.
AAAGTAAAAGTAGCACCTTGATTTAATGAAGAGGTGACCTGCAATTGTCCCCCTTGCTTTTCAATCATTTTTTTTGCGACAGCTAATCCGGCTCCGGTGCTTTCAAAAGTGTCGCGGGCATCAATGGTTTGGAAAATGACAAATATTTTTTCGTGATACTTTTCTTCGATGCCCATGCCATTGTCGGTGACATTAAATTCCCAATGGTTATTTTTATCAGTGCATGAAATTTCTATTTCGGGTTGAGGATTGTTGTTGAATTTAATGGCATTTTCTATTAATGCCTCTAACACTGATTTCAACACAAATTCATCCCCTACTAAGGTGGGCATGTTACTGGAGATATTTATTCTGTAGTTTTTCTTGATGGTTTGATTTTGTATAACTTGGTCTAATAGCTGTGCCGTATTGATCACAGTTAGCATGGAAGGTCGTCTATCCACCTTTGAATAGTTTAGCAAAGCATCTAATAACAACTCCATGCGTTGCACACGATTTTTAATGGTGGCGAGGTTCTTCTTTGAATCCTCATTCATTACCTCCCGTAAATCCATCTCTAAAAAGTCGGTTAAGGTGCCAATGGCCCTCAACGGTGCCTTTAAATCATGCGAAGCGACGGAGGCGAATTTGATCAATTCTTTATTCGATTTCTCTAAACTATGGGTATAGGTTTGCAAGAGCTCGTTGGAGACAGTAAGTTCTTTATTTTTATCTTCTAATGCTCGCTTTGATTTTTCAAGTCGTTGAATCAAGATGTTTTTTCCGCTTTGCAAATAACTTCCCTGACTCGCGATCAAGTAAAATGAAAAAAGTGCATTCACAATAAAATCCTGGTTTATGAGCTCCACATCCTCCTTAAACATTGCAAAGGATGTTAAATCGGTAAAACTTGAGATTAAATAAAAATAAATTGCATTGGTCGCAAACAAAAGCGTAAAAACCCTTCCACCTTTGTTGCCGAGCATCAAGTAAGCATAAAGAATGATAATACCGTGAAACAAGAGCCCGCCCGTACGAATACCACCGCATGAGTACGCCACAAAATGCAGCAATGCAAACGATGAACCTAAGAGAATTTTATAGGCAAGAATCAATCGACTGATAGAGGCAATGAAAAAGTAGTTCGTCACCATAATTGCCGCCAAGGAAAGGATGATCCAAGGCAATACCCCTGCATTGGGAATCGTAGCCAACATTTTAATTGCCGCCGCCAAGCAGACGACGGTACCAGAAAGTGAAAATATTCTAAACAGTACAAAACGCTGTTTATCGACGACATCCTCAAATGGAATGGCATCCAATACATGGTTTCGAGAAAACATAGAAATTATTCGGTTCATAGTAGGTTTAGTAAATATAGTATACGAAGTAAAAAAGAAAGGGTTGCAAAATCATTAATATAGCTACATAAATTTAAGAAAATAAAGCCGTAGTAAACATAAAGATCCAGTTTAATCACTAGGTCACAAGAGGGCACAAAAGAACTTCTGGTTTTATAAGACGTTGAGTAAATCTGCGAAAATCCGATTCATCCTAATTTTCAGCATTCACTTTAAAATCTGAATGAAAATACTAATTTATATTTTTCTCTAAGCAATCATAATAAATCTTAATCAATCAGTGCAATCAGTGTTCCATCGCATAGTTTAAACGATGTTTACTACATTTGACTATAAATTCTCATCATAATGATTCCAATTCATGACTTAGAAGAACACGAAAAAAAGGAGATTAAGATGATTGAGCTGGACACCTTGCTCAAGAACGACGCTACCGAGCCGCACCGTCATCATTATTTCGAGTGCTTTGTGTTTTTGAAAGGCGGAGGAACGCATATCGTCGACTTTGTGGAGTTTCCCATCGAAACAAATTCAATTCATATCGTCACACCCGGACAAGTACACAAAGTAAAACGCAAGTTAAATTCGACGGGCTTCGTCTTTCTTTTCGATTTATTGCATTTCGATCAGCACAAGCCCATCGAACAATTATTATTTGATCATACTTGCTTTGACGTAAACGAGTTTTCGCCTTGCTATCATTTTGATGCGGCTTTTGGAGAAGAGTTGAAATACATCAGCTCACAAGCTTGGAAAGAAGTGAATTCAAAAAGCCCGCTGAAAAATCAAATTGTATTGAACCAATTAACCTTGCTCCTGCTCTATTGTCTGCGTTTGCGAGGGATAACATCAACCGAAGGTCGAGGGAAGCACACAGGGCTTTATTCGGCGTTTAGAAGGCTCATGCATAACGAATATAAATCCCTAAAAAAGGTGAAAGACTATGCCGCCTCACTCAACGTGACCGAAAAATACTTAAACGATGAAGTGATGCAGAAATGTGGTGAGACGGTGAGTGCGGTCATTAACCGACATATCATTCTCGAAGCAAAGCGATTATTGAATACCGGCGTATCGGCAAAAGAAGTGGGCTATGAGTTAAACTTTACAGATCCAGCCCATTTCAGTAAGTTCTTTAAAGCGCAAACGGGCTATTCTCCCAGCGAATTCAAGAATATACATGATTAAGTCGGAATTATACATGGTAGCATCTTGGTAGATGGTCTACTTTTGTTGAATCAAATTCTAAGATCATGAAAAAATTTAAACTTGTTGTTACTATTTCTTTCCTCTTTCTTGCACTCCAATCTCACGCTCAATTTTGGTATCCTGTCACGAGTGGCACCTCAGAAAATTTAAATACGATTCATTTTCCATCTCCATCGGTGGGATATATCGGCGGCGATGATAGTTTGCTTTTGAAAACTACGGATGGAGGTTTGACATGGAATCCGATTAATCCAGCGGGAATAAACTTCTTGAGTTGGAATTCAGATATCTTAAATCTCCAATTCCTTACCGATTCTATAGGTTACTTGACTATGGGTCCTTATGCGATTAGTTACAAAACTATAGATGGAGGATTGAACTGGACAGCGAATGCTTTAGTAGGAAATAATTGCTTTAACCAGGGAATGTTTTTCTTTGATCCCAACAATGGTTTTATAGGCGGTTCCGGCTGCTTTCAAGGAGAATTAATTGAGCGATTATCCAATGGAGTTTGGTCATCGGCAAACATGAACAGTTCATCCTGGGATTCGCAAAACATGATCGTAGATATTGATTTTCACGATTCCATGCACGGGTTGGCGGCTAGTAAAAGTGGGCTTATTTTCCGGACAATAGATGGTGGTCTCAATTGGGATAGCATTCCTTCTAATCCAGCGATGCATCCTATCACATCAGTATTAATGATTAATGATACGTTGGCATATGCAGGATATAAAGCGATAGGCGCTGGCTTTGGATTATATATTTCTACTGATGCTGGATTATCTTGGAATTATGACGGCAACTCTGCTACTTTTTTCTATCCTGACTTTTTAACCTTACACCAATCTGGCAATGGTGAAATATTTACAGGTGGAGTTTCACAAGGATCACAAACAGGATTAATTTTTAGAAGTCCGGGCGATATGGTTACTTGGAACTACGATGTGGTCGATCAACAAATCAACGATATTTCCTCGTACAATGATTCAACAGTATTTGCTGTGGGCGATAGTGGTTATATTGTAGTCAATAAAATATTGACAGGATTAAATCCAATTCACGAATCGACATCATTCGTTCCTCTTCTCTTATCTCCAAATCCAGCGCAACAATATTTCAACATTTTATTTCCGAAAAATGTAAATCCAACTGAAATAAGTATTCGAGTTTTTTCTGTATTGGGGGAGATGGTTTTATTGCAAAGGAATGTAAGTGTAGTTGATATTCGAAATTTATCTGCAGGAGTTTACATGGTAGAAGCTTTGGGAGATGGATTTGTGGGGAGAGGGAAATTGATGGTTGAATAAATTTAGACTAGAACCTGCCTGCGCTTAATCTTCAGCAGGCAGGCACGGATGACACGGATTAAATGGATTTTCGCGGATTTTTCCTGTGTCTAGTTGAGTTTACAACAATTTTATATATCTCATTGAAGAAAATAATACAAATATCAAAAATCTAACATCTAATCGCGAAGCCTCGCGACCAACATCTAACAACTTCTCAAAGCATCTCATACACTCCGTAGCTCAACACAATTAAGCCACTCACAGTAAAGCCATATAAAAACAAGTCGAAGTTATGGTCGCTATGAAACAATACTACTGTCATAATAAATCCGAAGAGCATAATAAATGCACCTGAAACCATTATTATTACCGCTCTACCCTTACGTTTTTTGTAGATAATCAATTTTAATTTGCAAAGTGATTCTGCTACTAATACTTCATCCAGACCTTCGTTTTTCAAAATATTTTGAATGGTAGCAATGGGATATCCTTCTCTGTACAATTTCAAAACTTTGTTCCAATAAAGAGTCGCATTGGGTTCCATTTTATTTTTTTGATGGATAAAGATGTAAATTAGTTAAGCCATTTTCTATGATAAAAATCATTGGCTCGCTGAATAAGAAATCATTTTCCTATTGAGATAATTTTTTACTTTGCATTGCTGAATGTAATTTATAGAGATCATTATTATGACAATGAAGAAAACATCTAAAAATCCTCTATCAGCTTGAAGCTAGAAGCTAGTAGCTAGAATAATATCCGAAGCATAATTATTTTTATACATGAAAATCAATTTTCAAGTTGCTTTTACCCCAACGTATAATACTCAGGCTTTTCAATATCGAAAACACGTATCACACCGATGGAAATTAAATTAACTAAGATTCGTTGTGCTCGCCATCGTGAAATATTGACGAGCTTGCAATATTCCTTTAAAGTGATGCGAGGATTTTCATTTAGATAATCCATCAATGCTTTTTCCTTGCTGGTAAATTCAACGACTGTATGATTAGAGGAACTTTTTCTTTTTAATACTTCAACCACCACTTTGCTGGCAAGAAGGCTTTGATCTTTTTGTCGGACATACACCCATTTCTTTCCTTCCTCATCAATGGCATAAAAAGGTTTGTCTTTTCCTTCTGGCACGAGAACTTCCAAAACGATCTTGCCCTTCAAATTCCATTCGTTAATATGGAGATCGATGCTTGGATAGCATAATGTGGAAGCGGCTTTCTCGAGCATGAATTTCTCTTCCTCAGCCTTTACACCACTGATGCTTCCATCGTCGCGTACACCCACTAATAATGTGCCTCCGTGATGATTTGCAAAGGAGACCATTGTTTTTGCAATGCGATGCGCATTACTGATTTCTTTCTTGAAATCGAGCATATCGCCTTCACCTTGATCGATGATGTTCTGTATCCGTTTCACAATACAAGTATATAAAATTCATTTAAAAAACTAATTGTATCCCTGAAAACAGTATTGAAAATGCGAATTTAGGTGCAAAAAAAATCGCAGAAAAAATATATTCTTCGTTTTCAACATTAATGATAGAAGAAAACTATTTAAAATCAATATTCAGCTCATTAATTATTTGCTCTGCAGGAGTACAAAATCCAAGTCCTTCCAGTCCTTTACCAGAAATTTTAGCATTTACCACTCCTATGAATGTACCGTTTCTCTTCATGATGGGTCCACCACTATTTCCTGGATTTACACTTACATCTGTTTGAATTAGCTCCAACCCTCCTACTTCTTTTCGTGTAGCCGAAATAATCCCTTTGCTTACTGTTTGCCCCAATTCTACAGATGCGGGTGTTCCAATTGCAAAAACTTCATCAGCTACTTCAAAGTCGGGAGTTGTAGTAACATTAAATGCATAGTTACAAGTCTTATTCACTTTCAAAAGAGCTAAATCAGCCATTTCGCTTGTACGTACAATTGTAGCAACTGCTGTATCACCATCATTAAAAGCTACTTTTATCGTACTATCAACTCCTGCAACCACATGTAAACTAGTCACAATATATCCATCTTTACCTACTACACACCCGCTTCCATGTCCTTTATTAGTTAAAATAACTGTAGTGGCTTCTACTCCACTTTTCATCTCGGATACAAGTCTTCCTTTCGAAATATTCAACGTTCCAAGTGCCAAATTCGGGTTTACTTCAGAGGATTTTAAAAACTCAAGGGCTAATGGATCCGACATAACATCATAAAATGAATTAGAAATAGCATCTTGTACGGTTATTAGAAAACTTGCTGTCCTTTCACTAGATGAGCCTGCTTCTGGCTTATAAGTACAAAATTCTCCGGATTTAGCAGTCTTTGTTATTTTGAATTTTATTTGTTCATATTTATCTTGAAATTCCCAATCAATGGTGGCAAGACAAATCAAACTGAGACTATAGGATCCCTTGAAAAGTTCGACATAAGTAAAATTAAAATTTTTAACTCTAGCAACGACATACGTACTATTCAATTTGCTTTTCAAAATAACTCCAGAAGTATCAACATAACCAGCCTCATACAAAACGGTATTTAGATCATCCGAAAAGTTTGAATTATCAATAGAAACAGCACCTTTATACTTTGATTGATGGTTACTTTTACTTTTCAAACCCTTTTTTAAACGTTTGTAATTAATCCTCTCAACGGTATAGTCTTCTTCATTGCCATCAAAATTCACTTTTTTTAAAACCATGAATTTATGCGTGGAATCCTTTTTAAATACTTTTCGTTCTACCTGTAAAACCATTGATTTTTCATAATCAAAAGACTTTGGACCATTATCACCATTTCTAAGAAATAAATAAATTGGACCAAATGGAATCCATGAGAAAAGATGCAGCCATGACTTTTTACTTTGACGATGTACAGCATAAACTGGTTTATATCCTGGTCTTTCCACTTTCACCAGCCTCGGATTGAAATCCCTTTTCATTTTGGTTTTTACAACTGTTCCAGTTCCTTGTTTTGCATCATTAACATAAACAGTGGATTCACTCGATCCCGTAAATACCTCTACATTTTGGTAGCGACCATTTAACATCGAAGCGCATCCGTTCGACATTATTATTGCCGAAACAATAAGGATTTGACCAATTGCCTTTCTCATCATAATATTCTTATTTAAACAATTTTTAATAGAAATGTTAATTCAAAACTAATAATTAGATACGGAATAAAAAAACGCAGATCATATGATCTGCGTTTCCTTTATTCATTTTAAGTAGTATCTATTTAAAATTAATTTTCAACTCCTTTATAATTTGTGCTGCTGGTGTACAAAATCCAAGTCCTTCCAATCCCTTTCCGGAAATCTTTGCATTCACCACACCAATGAAAGTTCCATCTCTTTTTAAGAGTGATCCGCCGCTGTTACCAGGATTTACGCTAACATCGGTTTGAATCAATTCTACACCTCCTACTTCTTTACGAGTAGCGGAAATAATTCCTTTGCTTACAGTTTGTCCTAACTCAACAGAGGCGGGAGTACCAATAGCAAATACTTCATCCGCAACTTCAAAGTCGGGAGTCAATGTAACGTTAAATGCATACTTACAAGTTTTCTTCACTTTCAAGAGTGCTAAATCAGCCAATTCACTTGAACGTACAATTACAGCTACTGCGGTATCACCATCTTTAAAAGCAACTTTGAGTGTACTATCTACACCTGCTACTACATGGAAACTGGTGACGATGTATCCATCTGTGCTTACTACGCATCCACTTCCATGCCCTTTGTTCGTTAAAATAACCGTGGTGGCTTCTACTCCACTTTTCATGTCGGTAACTAATTTTCCTCTTGAAATATTCAATGTTTCCATGGCAATCGTTGGGTTCACGTCCGAAGATTTCAAAAACTCTTTTGCTTTTGGATCCGCTAAGACATCATAAAATGAATTTGAGATAGCATCCTGCACTGCAGATTGAATCACATTCAACTGTTGATCGGACGATTGTCCTCCTGAAGAATACGTGCAGAACTCACCCGATTTAGCTGTACTGGTTTTCTTAAATTTTACTTGATCATACTTATCTAAAAATTCCCAATCGATGGTAGCAAGACAAATCAAACTACGATTATAGGAACCCTTATAGGAAACAACCTGAGTAAATTTCATTTTACTTACGCTAGCGTTCACATAGGTATTATTCATTTTGCTTTTCAAAATAACTCCCGATGTATCAATATATCCTGCATCATACAACGCAGCGTTAAGTGCATTTGAAAAAATGGAATTATCGACAGCAATGTCTTCATCGTACTTCTCCGTATCACCTTTCTTACTGTTCTTACCTTTTTTGAAACGTTTGTAATCTATTTTCTCAATGGTAAAGTCTTCCTTTTTTACATCAAACTTCACATTCTTTAAAACCATGAACTTCTGCGTAGAATCTTTACTGTTCACTTTACGATCTACTTGAAGGCTCATCGATTTATTATAATTAAAAGCCTTCGGACCACGGTCCAACAATGGTGGCATAAAATAAACGACAACAAATGGAATCCATGACATGATGTACAACCATGATTTTTTACTCTGGCGATGCACCGCATAAACGGGTTTGTATCCAGGTCTTTCCACTTTCACTTGTTTCGGATAGAAATCCCTCCTCATCTTGGATTTAACGGCTGTACCGGTTCCTTGTTTCACATCATCAACATATACGGAGGATTCACTTGACCCCGTATAAACATCTACTTTTTGGTACCTTCCATTTAAAATGGTAGCGCATCCATTCGACATGATAATAATCGATACAATGAGTAAGTAACTAATTGCTTTTTTAAACATGATAATTTAGTTGAGAAGTTTTGGGTATTTTGATTTCTCCTAGTAAGAGAATTCAAAACTATGAAATATATCCATAGAAGTAACACAAGTTTTAAAACGCAAACTAATCATTTTCAATAGATTAACTGAGCTATAATCTAAACTGCTTCTTAATATATTCTGGAACAACCTCTATTTTATCGATGGAAAGCAGCATTCACTACTATTAAATGCTAAGAAATGAAAGAAAATTAATTAGCAATAATGGTATCGAAGCTGGCAGTATACGTAGCAAATAATCCTCTTCCTCCGGTTATATTCGACTTTACGTTGGATGGAACAGCGAAGGGACTTCCATTACTGGACACTTGATTTTCGGCATCGCGCCAGAATTCATACGTTGCAAAATCGATAGTGCAAAATTTCACAACAATGGTATCTCCCTTCTTATAATAATCTGCTTCTTCGTTATTATCTTCTTCTGCTTCAGAGTTCTGTATGCTTCCGCGATTGTATGGAAAGTTGAATGACCTTCCATTGATAAATCGATCTTCAAAAACAGATCCTATGGGAGCGATGAAAAAATCATCCTTATTTAATCGCTTAGCAAACCATCGGTATGCATTTCCTAAGGTATCAGGATCTGCCAATCGCGCCCATGCCCATCCAAGGCTATCTAAATCTTCTTGCACTTTAAACCAAGTACTATCAAGCGGAATGGGGAATGGCAACTTTGCAATAGAACTTAATTGCTCACCTGCTGCAGTAATAATATTTAATGAATAAGTGGTTCCTGGTGTACCAATCATGGTAGGAAGAAATGTTATTGAGTCGAGTGCTACATAAAAGCCACCTAAAGAAACTCCATTAATGGAAGTATCTAATTCTGTTAATTGAACAGTATCTATTCCATCGCTGATGTAAACCAATGCACCACGCACTGGTAAATTATTAATAGTATTTTGTCCGATGGGATCAAAATAAGGTTCGGTTTTACTGAGGATTACATACGGAGGCAAGCCGTTTTCTACATACCCTTCTACCACAACTTTTTGGTCGATAGGCGGTAAATCCAACTCAATGTTTTTTTCGCATGAACTCATCATGGCGACGCTAGCTAATATTAAAATTAGATACTTCTTCATCTTTAAAATTTAAAATTGTATGTAACTGATGGAATCACACTGAAAAGTGATACTTGTTTTGCTTGCACTTGCTGATTTCCATCCTGACTATTTCCTTGCACATCGAAATAGATGAAATATGGATTTTGACGACCGTAGAAATTATAAACGGCAAATACCCATTCTGTCTCGTAATTCCGTTGTTTTTGACTTCGTAACGTCGCTGAGATATCTAATCGATGAAATGCTTTCTGTCTGAAATCATTTCGCTTATCGAATCCACTTAAGATATAAAAATTATTATTTACACCAACTTGCCCACTTTGATCGATATTCACTGGAGGTCCTGCCGACATGAAATACCTTTCAGCAGGAAGCGTTAAGGCATCACCGGTAGCATACACCCATGTTAATCCGAATGTCCATTTTTTACTGTGATCATAAACCACTACTAAAGATGCATCGTGACGACGATCGTATTTAGCAGAAAATTCTCTGCCTTGATTTAAGTCAGGGAATTTTCTTTTGGTATATGATAATGTATACCCAATCCAACCATTCAATTTCCCCATCGTCTTCTTCACAAAAAATTCAGCGCCATAACTCCATCCCTTACCGAAAACAAAATTATTATCCGGATTATTTCGAACATCTCCATCTGGAGTTGCGCCTTCTTCGTAGTCGATTTGGTTCTTCATTTCCTTGTAATATACTTCCACCGAAGTTTCGTACATATTATCCTTAAGATTCTTAAAATACCCCAACGAATATTGAGTTCCGAACTGAGGTTTAACTTTATCGGTACTTGGCACCCATACATCAGTAGGCAAACTCACCGAACCAAAAGAAGCGATGTGGATATATTGATAATTTTGTGTGAAGGATGCTTTTACAGAAGAAGATTTATTCAACTCATAGCGCATGCTAAATCGTGGTTCTGCATTCAGATAATCCGCTACTTTTCTTCCTTGAGCATAATCAATTGTATCCAAAAATTTTCCTGGAAAAGATGGATCTTCTACATAGCGAGAAAAAGGTCCAATATGTGCAAAATACGAAACTCTCACGCCTGCATTCACTCTAAATTTTTCGGTCACATCCCATTCATCATTCACATAAAAAGAAGCGTCGTGCGCATAGAATCGAGTTACTTTTCCTAAATCAAAAACCACATCTCCTGAGCGTGCATAGGCATTGGTGGGTGTGAATCGATGATAAATATAATTTCCACCGAACTTTACATTATGTAAAATATTCGGAAACCAATTCAAATCAATCTTAGCATTGTAATCACGAATGCCCGAAAATATTTTGAAATCAAATTCCTGCTGCGACGCACCAAATTCAAATTTATAATCGTTAAAGATAAGTGAGGTATTCATAAACAATTGATCATTGAAAAGATGATTCCATCGTAAGGATGTTGTTGCATTTCCCCAGGGGATTCTCACTTTAAATCCGGTATCTGCACTTTTGAAATTAAACACATCGCGACCAAAATATCCACTTAAGAATAATCGATCCTTTGGCGACAATGTATAATTTACTTTTGCATTTAGATCATAAAAATAATATGAGTTCCCTGCAATTCTGGAATCAGATTTTATAAAAGGTTCGCGTAAAAACAAATCGATAAACGTTCGTCTACCACTAATCATAAACGAACTTTTATCTTTTACAATTGGACCTTCCAATGTCAATCGAGAAGCGATATAACCTAATCCACCAGAAGCTTTAAATTTCTTTTGATTTCCATCCTTCATCGAAATATCGACCACCGAAGCTAAACGTCCACCGTATTGTGCAGGCATTCCACCTTTAATGAGAGTAACATTTTTTACGGCATCGGGATTAAATACTGAAAAAAAACCAAAAAGATGAGAAGCATTATATACGACTCCTTCATCCAACAAAATCAAATTCTGATCGGGACCACCACCACGCACATAGAAACCAGAGTTACCTTCACCTGCATTTTGCACTCCAGGAAGAAGTTGAAGTGTTTTCAAAATATCTACTTCACCGAGCAGTGCGGGTAAACTTTTAATCTTATCAACTTCCAGCTCTACTCTGCCCATATCCGTACTTTGTACATTCTTATCCTTCCTATCGGCAACGATTACCACTTCTTTTTTCTCAATTCCATTAGGCAAAAGATCAACATTCAATTTTTTATCAGCTGTTAAGTCGATCTCCAACACTTGTTCTCGATATCCAATATAATTAACAATCAAAGTATACTTTCCAGGAGTTAGTGTCAATGAAAAAAAGCCATAGGCATTTGCGTTTGTACCCTTTTGCATTTCTTTGATATAGATCGCTGCACCGATCAACGCTTCCCCTGAAGTGGAATCATTAACATATCCAGAGATGGTTGCTTTTTTTTGATTTTCCTGTGCCGAAACTGATGTGGAAAATAGAAATAGCCCAATGGCTAAGAGGAGATAATATTTCATAGGGGTACAAAAGTAAGCAGATTCGATGGTTTCATAGGAATACTCTGATGAACAACAACGATTTCAGCACTAAAATGTTTTTATTTCAGTCTGAAACGAATATTAAAAAATTTGTCCCAAAACCTTAAGTTATGTATTTTTGCACCATCTTTTTTTCGGGGTGTAGCGTAGCCCGGTATCGCGCCAGCATGGGGTGCTGGAGGTCGTCAGTTCAAATCTGGCCACTCCGACTAATAAAAAACAAAAAGGGATCGGCTTGCCGATCCTTTTTTCAATGTATGCAGTGTTGAATGCTTGCATTCAAAATCGGATATAAAACGAAAAAGAGGAATGTAATTCCTCTTATTGTTTTCATTAGGTCACCCCCAACTCCAGATCGGCGGAGCCAATCTGGGCCACTCCATAAATTTATGCATCGTTGAAAGCTTGCTTTCAAAAACGGATATAAAATGAAAAAAAGGAATGCAATTCCTCTTTTTGTTTTCATTAGGTCACCCCCATCCCCAGATCGGCGGAGCCAATCTGGGCCACTCCATAAATTTATGCAGCGTTGAAAGCTTGCTTTCAAAAGCGGATATTTCCTTAATCCTTATCATCTCGTGCCTCAATTAATGGTCTCATAAACGGAAATCTCTATCTTTGTACACTCTAAAATTGTATCATGCAAGCAGAATTAGCTCTTATTTTTAGTGTTGACGGCCTCATCGGACTTTTCACGCTGATCATCATGGAAATTGTACTAGGGATAGACAATATCATCTTCATTTCTATTCTGGCTGGGAAACTACCTAAAAATCAACAGGAAAAAGCTCGACGCATCGGTCTTATCCTTGCCTTAGGAATTCGAATTATATTGCTTTTCAGTATTTCTTGGATTGTAGGATTGAAAGAACCTTTCTTTACTATCATGGGCCAAGGATTTAGTGGTCGAGATATAGTTTTACTCATTGGCGGATTATTTCTTATGGCGAAAAGCACGACTGAAATTCATGGTAAAGTCACCGATGAGGAGGATCATACAAAGAAAAGTTTGAAAAAGCTTACTTTGAATGCTGCCATTCTTCAAATTATTGGATTGGATATCATTTTCTCCTTTGACTCTATTCTTACTGCTGTGGGACTAGTTGATCATGTCAGCATCATGATTATTGCAGTTATTGTTTCCATGTTGGTGATGATGGCTGCAGCGAAAGCGGTTTCCGATTTTGTAAATAACCATCCAACTATAAAAATGTTAGCGCTTTCTTTCCTCTTAATGATTGGATTTATGTTAACGGTAGAAGCCTTTCATGTTGAAGTACCAAAGGGATATGTCTATTTCGCGATGGCGTTTTCGCTGCTGGTTGAGTTGTTGAATATGAGGGTGCGAAAAAAAAATTAATTAAGAATTATGAATTCAGAATTCAGATTTTTTTACTGAATTTAGAAGTGAAAATATTGCTTTTTTTCTACTGATCGTGACCAATTCTTAATTCTGTACCTTCACCTACTTGTGATAGACAAGTTCAGAATTTTTATTGTGTTTCGAAGCGAAATTATTGTTGTCTCTACTATTTATAACCAATTCTGAATTCTAATCGCGATAACGATCGGTACTATAGTCATAATTCTGAATTCTTAATTCTGATCCCGATAGCTATCGCATGCGCGTCAGGCTAAGAAGAACTTTTTTAGGAAAATTAACAGTCTTATCA
>JANOAX010000177.1:0-10397 GCA_031411335.1 Bacteroidota bacterium | reverse complement strand
GAATAAGTATCGACTTAATTCTTTTGCTAATTCTGTTTTTCCAACTCCCGTAGGACCTAAGAAAATGAAAGTACCAATGGGTTTGTTCGGATCTTTTAATCCAGCACGATTACGTTGAATGGCTTTCACCACTTTCTTCACGGCTTCGTCCTGACCAATTACCTTTCCTTTCAATTCGTCGGGCATCTGAATCAATCGAGCAGTTTCAGCTTGTGCAATTCGTGTTACTGGAATTCCACTCATCATGGCTACTACTTGCGCCACATCCTCCACATCCACTTTGTAACGTTGGTTCTTGGTTTCTTCTTCCCAAGTTTGCTTTGCACTTTCCAATTGCTCTAACAATTGCTTTTCGGTATCACGTAAGCGTGCAGCTTCTTCGTATTTCTGACTACGCACCACACGATTTTTTTCTACCTTAATATCCGCAACCTTGTTTTCAAGTTCTATGATATTTTGTGGAACGTGGATGTTTGAAATATGTACACGTGATCCCGCCTCGTCTAAAGCATCAATGGCTTTGTCTGGAAGGAATCGATCGGTGATATAACGTGCAGTTAATTTAACACAGGCGGCAATGGCTTCATCAGTATAAGTTACATGATGATGCTCTTCGTAGCGCTCTTTAATATTTCCTAAAATTTCGATGGTTTCATCAACTGTAGTAGGATCTACAATTACTTTTTGGAAACGACGATCTAAAGCTCCATCTTTTTCGATGTACTGACGGTACTCATCTAACGTAGTAGCACCAATACATTGGATTTCTCCTCGAGCTAATGCGGGTTTAAACATATTGGATGCGTCAAGAGAACCTGAAGCTCCACCAGCACCAATAATGGTGTGGATCTCATCAATAAATAAAATCACATCTGGCGATTTCTCCAATTCGTTCATCACTGCTTTCATTCGCTCTTCAAATTGTCCACGGTATTTTGTACCGGCAACCAGTGAAGCTAAATCAAGCGTAACAATTCGCTTATTAAATAATACGCGAGAAACTTTGCGTTGGATGATACGAAGTGCAAGACCTTCAGCAATCGCTGATTTACCCACACCAGGCTCACCAATTAAAATGGGATTATTTTTCTTTCTGCGTGATAAGATTTGAGAAACACGCTCAATCTCTTTTTCACGACCTACAATAGGATCGAGTTTACCTTCTTCAGCGGCCTTGGTTAAATCCCTTCCGAAATTATCCAATACAGGCGTTTTTGATTTTGATTCACCGGGCTTCTTTTGGGAAGCTCCGAAAGAAGGACCGTCATCGTCTTTTGAATAAGGATCATCATCGTTGGATGATTGAGGTGCTTCTGATTTAAAATTTGATTTGAACAATTCTAATTCTTCTCTCATAATATCATAAGTTATTCCAAACTGATTTAAGATTTGAGTCGCAATATTGTCTTCGTCTTTTAAGATCGCTAATAATAAATGCTCCGTACCGATAATTTCACTTTTGAAAATTTTAGCTTCCAGGTAAGTGATCTTTAGTGCCTTTTCAGCTTGTTTAGTAAGTGGAATATTGTTGAGGTTGCTCACTGATCCTGAATTGCCTTTCACCGCATTTTCAACGGATTTGCGGAGCTCCACCAAGTTAATGTTTAACGACTTTAGAAATTTTATTGCCATTCCTTCGCCTTCGCGAATAAGACCTAGCAATAAGTGTTCTGTGCCGATATAATCATGACCCAGACGTAAGGCCTCTTCACGACTGAACGTGATTACATCTTTTACTCTGGGTGAGAATTTTGCTTCCATAAGGATAACTTGCTTTATATTGTTTGAACGTAAGGGAATTAAAAAAGTTTTACTGTGATTTGTTTTGGTATCTCAAGGACGTTTAATCGTGTCAATTATTGTACCTTACTAGTGTAATGTACAACCATAGATGCTCGTAAACCAAGCTTTTTTTTAGCTTCTTACAGAATTCTTACATTGTTGATAATTATGAGGGAACTTGTCCAAAAATATGCTACACTTTCGCTACCTTCGTGCATCATTGAAAATCTTTATCAACATCCTGATTAACAAAATTAATATACTCTTGGTCAGCACCTTGTTGCAACTTCAGGAATCCCAATTAAACTAAGATCTTACTAAAAATAGAAAAATGGCAGAAGGCGAAAAAATCGTCCGTATTAACATTGAAGATGAAATGAAAACCGCTTATATCGATTATTCGATGTCAGTGATCGTTTCTCGAGCATTACCGGATGTGCGCGATGGATTGAAACCAGTACACCGTCGTGTGCTTTTTGGGATGTTGGACTTGGGTGTGTTATCGAATCGCGCTCATAAGAAATCAGCAAGAATTGTTGGAGAAGTATTGGGAAAGTATCATCCTCATGGAGATAGCTCCGTTTATGATGCGATGGTGCGTATGGCTCAACCTTGGTCTTTGCGTTATATGCTCGTTGATGGGCAGGGTAACTTCGGATCTGTGGATGGTGATAGTCCAGCAGCCATGCGTTATACTGAGGCCCGACTTCGCAAAATTGCGGAGGAGATGTTGGCTGATATCGACAAGGATACCGTCGATTTTAGATTGAATTTTGATGATACTTTTGAAGAACCAACGGTTTTACCTGCAAAAATCCCTTGCCTTTTGGTGAATGGAGCGTCTGGAATCGCGGTGGGTATGGCCACTAACATGGCTCCGCATAATTTGACGGAAGCTTTGGATGCGGTGATCGCCTATATTGATAATAACGATATTACGATTGAAGAGCTTACGAAGTATGTGAAAGCTCCTGATTTTCCAACCGGTGGAATTATCTACGGTCACTCAGGCGTGAGAGACGCTTATGAAACTGGTCGTGGACGTGTGGTTATCCGTGCGAAAACGCTGATTGAGACTACGGCTAGCGGTCGTGAGCGAATTATCGTTACTGAGATTCCTTATCAGGTGAACAAGGCGGATATGATCAAGAAAACCGCTGATCTTATCAACGATAAAAAGATTGAAGGCATTAGCGATATCCGTGACGAGTCTGACCGTACCGGAATGCGCATCATTTATGAGATTAAGCGTGATGCCATGGCATCGGTGGTATTAAACCATCTTTATAAACATACAGAATTACAGAATTCATTCAGTATCAATAACATCGCTTTAGTTGGCGGTCGACCCATGATGCTGAATTTGAAAGACATGTTGGTTCACTTTGTGGCACATCGTCACGAAGTTTTGATTCGTAAAACGAAGTATGAATTAGCAGAAGCAGAAAAGAGAGCTCATATTTTAGAGGGATTATTGATTGCCCTGGATCATTTGGATGAGGTAATCGCCTTGATTCGTAAATCTCAAACTCCTGATGAAGCAAAATCTGGGTTGATGGAGACTTTCCAATTGAGCGAGATTCAGTCGAAGGCTATTTTGGAGATGCGTTTACAGCGTTTAACTGGATTAGAGCGCGACAAGATTAAAGCAGAATATGCGGAGATCAAGAAAATGATTGATTTCTATCTGGAAGTATTGGCTGACGAGGCCTTGAGAATGAAGATTCTGAAGGATGAAATGCTCGAGATGCGTGAGAAATATGGCGATGAGCGTCGCACAGAAATCGTTTATAGCGCCGATGATTTGAGCATGGAAGATATGATTGCCAATGAACCGGTAGTTGTAACCATTTCTCATCTTGGATATATTAAACGTACTTCTTTGGATGAGTACCGTACACAAGGTCGTGGCGGTCGTGGTTCTTCTGGAGCTGCTACCCGTGATGAAGATTTTGTAGAGCATCTGTTTATTGCTACCAACCATAATTACTTGTTGCTGTTTACAGAGAAAGGAAAGTGTTTCTGGTTGCGTGTATTTGAAATTCCGGAAGGAGCTAAAAATACCAAGGGAAGAGCGTTGCAGAACTTGATCAGCATTACGCCTGATGATAAGGTGAAAGCATTTGTGAATGTGATGAACTTGAATGAAGAAGATTATTTGAACAAGAATCATATCATCCTTTGTACCAAGAAAGGAACCATCAAGAAAACGTTGCTCGAAGCTTATTCTCGTCCACGTCAAAATGGTATTAATGCCATTACGATTAATGAGGGAGATGAGTTAATCGAAGCAAGATTGACTAATGGCAATAACGAGATTTTGTTGGCTATTAAGTCAGGTCGCGCAATTCGTTTCAATGAGTCGAAAGTTCGACCTATGGGAAGAAATGCTTCTGGTGTGCGAGGCGTAAGTCTAGACAGCGACAATGACGAGGTAATTGGAATGGTATGTATTGATATTGCCAAGCCAGATACCATCTTAGTAGTTTCAGAAAAAGGATATGGAAAACGTACTGATATTGAAGACTATCGCGTAACCAACCGTGGCGGAAAAGGAGTGAAGACCTTACAAGTAACGGAGAAAACGGGACAATTGGTTGGGATAAAGTCGGTGGTAGATGGTGACGATTTGATGATCATTACCAAGAAGGGAACTACCATACGTACTCCTGTGGATGAATTACGCGTTATGGGTCGTGCTACTCAGGGTGTGAAGTTGATTCGTTTGGATGGGGAAGATGAAATTGCATCCATTGCTAAAGTGGAAGAACATCTTCTAAAAGCCATCGAAATAGCTGCGGTGGAAGGAGCTGATATCTTGGATGAGTACGGAAATGTAATCGTACCAGCCGTGATTGAAACTTCAGGAGAAGCTTCCATAGAAACTTCGGAAGAATCGTCCGTAGAAAATTCGATTGATTCATCAGAAGAAAGTCCAATGGATGTAACTGATTCTGACGAAACGGAAAATCCATCTGAAGGAAATGACGAGGAAGAAGGTGAAGGAGATAACAAAGAAAACGACGAAAATAATTAATCAAATCTAATTTATAATATATTCATTATGAAACGCATATTGATTTTATTGGGAGTAATACTTTCACTTAACGTATCGGCTCAAAAAGCGGCAGTTCAAACCGCTTTCAACTACCTTCGTTACGACGACTTAGACAAAGCGAAAGAAGCTATTGATGGTGCATCAACCAGTGAATCCACCATTAGCTATCCAAAAACATGGTATTACCGTGGAAGCATTTATCATGCGATTTATGAGTCGACCAAGGAAAAATTCGCGGCTTTAAAGCCTGGATCACTAAAAGAGGCGCAAGTTTCATATGAAAAAGCGCTTGAATTAGACACCAAAAACGAGTTTAGAGACGATATCATGAAGCGTTTGGAGGTAGTTGCATCTCAATCGCTAAATAATGGCGTAGACAACTACAAAGAAGGAAAATATGCGGAAGCGCTTAAATACTTCCAGGCTTCTGTCGACATCAACAAAAAGTACTACAAACGTACCGATACGCTGGCCATTTACAATGCTGGACTGGCTGCCGACAAGTTAGGAGATGTAACTACAGCCTTAAACAACTTCAAGATATTAACCAATGCAAACTACGGAGGATCAAGGTTATATAGTATCATGGCGAACATGTATTTGGATCAAAAAGATACCGCCAATGCCTTATTAACCATTAACGAAGGTCGCCAGAAATTTCCGGAAGATGGAACCTTAATTACGCAAGGACTTAATATCTATTTGAGCAGCGGTCGAGATGCGGAAGCTTATTCACAGAACGAAGAAGCCATAAAAGCCGATCCGTCTAACGCCATTTTATACTATATCAAGGGAAATTTGTCCGACAAGTTAGGCAAGAAGGAAGATGCAGTTGCGGCTTATAAGAAGTCTATAGAGTTAAAGCCCGACAACTTCGACGCTATCTATAATCTAGGTGCCATGTTCTTTAACGATGGGGCAGAATTGGCCAACAAAGCCAATGGAATTCCAGCTAATAAAGTAGCCGAATATGATGCAGCCAAGAAGAAATTCGAAGCCAAATTCAAGGAAGCATTACCATACTTAGAAAAGGCGCATCAGCTCAATCCAACTGACATGGCGACCATGCAAAGTTTAAAACAATTGTACACTCGAATAGGTGATTTGGCCAAAGCTGGCGAAATGAAGAAGAAGATCGAGACAACCAAGTAATATGAAGGAAAGGAGGACAATGTCCTCTTTTTCAGCTATATGCTACTTAACATAATATATATTATAGAACAAGATAGTGTTTTCGGTTAAGTAGAACTGGGCGTCCTCAACGAGATTTGAATTGCAAATTGGCAAGTTGGTGAATTGGTGAATTGGTGGATTGGTGGATTAGGTTATTGGAATTACTGCAAGAGTAAATCGCTAAACTAACCTAAATTTTGTAGATCGAAAAGCTAATTATTTTTCAACGAACAATCAATCTAAAAGCTTGCAGCTTGCAGCCAAAAAAAGCCAGCTCCGAAACAAAAATCCCGTTGTAATTCGACTAGCAACTTTCAGATAGCATCTAAAAGCTAACACCCCGCCCGATTCATCGCATCCAGGATCATTTGAGCCCGACTTTCTTTTTCCTCTGGACTATCTGGGGCAACTGCTTTAATGTGTTTGGTCCGTTCGTAGGATTCATTGAGGGCTTCCAATGCTTCTTCGCGGGTAATGTCTTTCCGAAACGGATGGTCATCATCTTTCATTAAATGCTTCGGCATTTTTCTAATTTCATCTAGTATACTCATATCGTATGGCTTTATTCTCAAATATAATCATTTTCGCTGAATTTTAACCTAAGTGAATTTAGTTTTAGACAGTTCTAAATAGCAATAAGCCATGACTCGCTACTAACCTCAAGTGTCCTCAAGTGTCCTCTAGTGTTCTCTAGTGGCTCTAGTGTTAAAACCGCGACTCTAACCGAAGGACAATCCTTAAACCAATTAAACGTCCAATCAATTCTGAATTCTACATTCTGAATTCTGAATTATCCTTCGGCTGCCATCGGCATCAACTTCGGTTTTCGGTTCTTTTTGTTGTACTGTTTCGTGATAATCCGGACTCGATTATCCGCATCAAATTCCACCCCGAAATCATAACAGTAACGATGTGTATGTTCTGTTAATACCAATTCTTCCGTAAAAAACTGCCAATCGTAGCCATGGTAAATGAGCTCGTCGCGGCTAAATTCATTCGACTTTCCTTTTGAAAGCTCAAATAAAATAAACCGGTTCTTTCGAAGCTTATGGTTCACGTGCCGGATCAAGGCATTTCGGTAGCCGTTAAACTTATTATGGTGCGCATTCCGACACATATCGGAACAAAACTTTTTGTCGGATCTACCAGTTATGAGGTCACCGCATTCATTACATTTTTTGGTCATTATAGAGCTATTTAAAAGTTTATTTGCTTAGCAATGGCTGTCTCTGGGCATTTGAAAAATTTCCCAAGAATTAAGAACGAATGGCTAAAGTAATACGGATTTGATTTTTTCCAAATTTGAAACTAACCTGCCCGTGATGTTTTGACTTCAAAATACTGAATATTAGTTAATTAAACGTATAAAACTAAATGGTTTTAAACGTTTACAAATGGATTTTCTGGTCCTGATATTAAGTTTTATTGAAATATGATTTATCATAAAAAATCATCACCATCCTAATTAATCAGTGTTCAATTGATGACCTCTTAAACCACAAAGGACACAAAGTTTATCACAGAGGTCACTGAGAATTTTTAGAAATTGAAAAATATTGTCACACCTTAAATATTATGTCGGCAAGAATCCAATATCCAGTATCCAGTATCCAGAATCCCTCCCTAGTTCGCTAAAATATACTTAGCTCCTCCAGTAATTGCTTTGAAATACTTTTTCTCTACCATATCCCGATCGCCCGATTTCAAATCTGGAACACGTATTAAGACTGGCAAATGAGCCGCTATTTTAGTCAAGGTTTCTTTATCGAGGGTGGTTTCAAAAGTATAGTTTGTATAAACGACTCCTTGGCTTAAATAACTATTTGGGGTGGCAATGGCGGTAGTCGTTAATTTTAAAATCTCATCATTATCCAACTTGATAATAAATTCTGAACCGATTGGTGCACTCACATTCAGTTCTCCCAAATACCCTTTTACCACTGACAATTTCGTGGTTTCGCCTTTGTTTTCCATATACACCCAACGATCTTGATAAATGGCTGTAATCATTTTTTCACCCGTGATGGGATCTTTTGTCACCTGACATTTTTGTGAAAATCCTAATGAAGGGATTGCCAATATTAGAAGTAATGCAAAGAGGATTTGGTTAGATTTCATAGGATGGTTTGGTAGCGTTTTGTGGAGGTGTGAAGGTATCAAAATTATATTTCACAATAAAAAAATTCTCGTGCATATAAAATCACAGTTTCAACGCAGCGAACGCAGCGTTAAGCAACGGTCGCAGCGGTTTTCTAGAAGCCCCTGCTGTCGAAACCTGCCTGCCGCAGGCAGGCGGAGTGAAGTACTGCAGGTCTAGAAGTTTTCAAATAATTTGTTATTTCACATGGTATCTAACCAAGCGCCTTTGGATGTAGTTCGGATTGCTTGAAAAGAAAGGGAAGGTTTCGGAGACGATTCCAACATTCACCGTATATCGGGTGTCAATATATCTTGGATTGCCACTCGCCGACCAGTTCGGATACATATTAAAGGTTTGCTTAAAGCTGTATGTTTGAAATTGACCAGCTGGCAAGTTGAATGGTAAGTTTTTGTCAGCCATTTTTACGAATACTTCACATACCGTATCTGGACCTGCCGTAATAAAGTAGTTGTAGAATGTGTCCGTAAAGTTTTGCGAAGAAAAAAGGATTTGCCCATCACTGTTTACCAAATAATGTAGGGAGTCCCGAACAAACTTGTAACTATAAGTTGAACCCAACACATCAGGTCGAATGAATTTAAAATATTGTGTGGTGTCTATTATCGTGTCTTTTTCTACATAGCAACTATCCAGGGTTCCGGTTGCCGTTGCGGTACCAGAAGCGTCAACATTGAATTGCTCGTAAACCCAATAATTCCCAACTTTTAACTGCGTGAAATTTGGAGCGGGAGTCTGAGTAGTAGAGTCCTTTTTACAAGATGTTAAAACAGATGCCATCAAGACACCGGCTAAAATGAGGGTTGTTCCTTTCATAGGTTGTTGTTTGCGATCTTAAACGCAATTGATAAAGTAGTTAGTATGTCGTGCAGGTAATTCAGAATTAAGAATTCAGAATTCAGAATTTGGTGAACTTGTTTTATCGAGAATATTCATAGAAAAGCCTTGCGACACCATCGAGAAGCCTCGCGACTCCTCGTAAAGCATCGCGACCACCATCGAGAAGCCTCGCGACACGGTCCCTATCTAAATTAAGAAGCGTCGATAATTTAATTCGAAGCCAATTTTGCCAATTCTGAATTCATAATTCTGAATTGCTTGTAAACTTTTGTGCCTTTAATGCCTGCCTGCAGCAGGCAGGTTTAGATGAGGTCGCAGCAAAAAATTCTCCAGTGAACCATACAGATGATTACCAAATTAAAGTTCTAGCCTCTCCCCAACCCCTCTCCAAGGGAGAGGGGCTTCAGAAAACTAAAACTTCTCAAGTGTTCTTTGTTTTTCTTGTGTATGTCTAATGTTTAAAAAAGCAGTTAGTAAGTACTACTATTTACTTTTTACCTAGGAATCCTTCAATTCTGAATTCTTAATTCTGAATTCTTAATTATTTGTAAACACTTATAGTCGACTATAAATGTTTATCCCCCGACTAATTCCTACCCCCTACTCCATCTTTGCATCGTCGACATCGCCATGGCCTGGCAATAAACTTAAAAAACCAAAAGAAAAAAATGAACTCATTAAAAAACAAAGTCAACTTGATTGGCAACCTCGGGTTCAATCCCGAAATCAAAATGTTGGACAGCGGCAAGAAGCACGCTAAGGTGACCATCGCCACCAACGAATCGTACCGCAACGCCAAGGGCGAACGCATAACCGATACCCAATGGCATAATTTGGTAGCGTTCGGAAAGACGGCTGAAATTATGGAGCGCTTTACCAAAGTGGGAAGCAAGATCGCCCTCGAGGGAAAGCTGGTGAGCAGAAGCTACACCGACAAACAAGGACAAAAGAAATACATCACGGAAGTGCAGGTAAACGAAATCCTGGTCCTAAGCAACTTCAACGACGAAGAATCCGAAGTGGAGAACTAAACCCTTCCTTGCAGATGAAAAAACCGCCCACTTCGTGGCGGTTTTTTTTTCGTTACATGGTGCGCGTTTGGAGCATGATGGGAATTGGCAAATTGGCGAATTGGTGAATTGGCAAATCAGGCAAAGCCCCGACAAAATTATTCTTGCGCTGCTTCCGCCGCTTGACTTTGCTAACGCTGCGTTTGTATGCTGCAGATCGGGTTAGTAATTATTAGTTTTTACAACCAAATATTACAATCAATTTTTAGTGAAATTTATTTTAGAAAATAAAATTTAATCATTGAAATTCAATATTATAAAAAATAATAAGTTTCACTTTAGTGAAACTTTAATATCTTTACATGGAAACAGAAAG
>JANOAX010000176.1:0-35606 GCA_031411335.1 Bacteroidota bacterium | reverse complement strand
CCGATTAAACAAAATATTTGTTCCCAACTTCACTACAAAATCGAGTGGAGCTGGACTTGGGCTAGCGATGGTAAAAGAAATGGTTGTGGGGATGGGCGGACAAGTTTGGTTTGAAACGAAACAAAATGTAGGGACTTCCTTTTACCTTAAATTACAACTTGGTAAAAAATAATTTATTATGTTGATGGAATAGCGTCAATCTCTTAACTTATCCAAAAGCAAATTGAGTTGCTTTAATTCCGCTTCTGAAACATCTTTAAATTCATTCTTCCAAACTTTCATACTTTCATCAATACGTTCTAGTACCAATAATCCTTCTTGTGTAATCCAAATATCTACTTGTCGGCGACTATGTTCACAAACCTCGCGTTTCACCAAATTTTTTTGACGCAATTTTTCGACCAACCGAGTCGCGTTCGAATTTTTATCAATCATTCTTTCAGAAATATCCCCCAAACGAAGTGCGTTTGGAAAAGAACCGCGTAAAATCCGAAGTACATTAAATTGTTGTGGTGAAATTCCAAAAGGCTTCAAACGTTGAATATTCTTAACATCGAGCCAACTGGCCGTAAAAAGTACATTTACGATTACTTTTTGATACTCATCTTCAAATTTTGACTGTAAAATTTCATCTTCAATTCTTCCCATCCTACAAAGATACAAATACAATTGTTGTTGGTACAACTATTTATAATTATAATCTTAAATAATTGATTAGATGCTGGCTACTAGCTACTGGTCGTGAAGCCTCGCGACTTGCTTCTGTCCCGAAGTCAGCAAAACTCTACTTTTAACTTACAAGCGATGGAAATGCATTCATCCTCATTAAAACTAACTCACAAAATGCTTTAGGCTTGCTTTCACGTCATTCAGATATGAACCACCGAATAGATTAATATGAACCAACAATGGATATAAATTCCACAGTGGAATTCTCTTTTCCCAGTGGGGTTGCAGAGGAAATGTGTGATGGTAAGAAGAATAAAATATTTCATCGAAGCCGCCAAAAAGTTTTGACATAGCCAGATCCGCTTCACGAGAAAAATAGGAAATGGCAGGATCTATTAAAACAACATGGCCTTCATCACCAACAACAAAATTTCCATTCCATAAATCGCCATGAATTAATGAAGGAGGTTCATTTGGCAACAGTGAATCCATCTTCAAAAAAAGAGTATCGAATTTATTTCTCAATTCCTTGTTGATCGTTTGATGCGCCATTGCTAAATCCAATTGTGGAAGCAATCGTTGATTAATAAAAAAATCAGTTGCCGAAATTTCTTTATTATTTCTTTGAGGGAGTCGACCCATATAATTTTCATGATCTAACCCAAAATACTGCGCAGAATGTCTATGAAGATGTGCCAAACGAATTCCAAAATCTTCAAAAAAATTATTTTCTTTTGCTTTTGATGGAATATAATTAAGAATTAAAACTTGATGCGTTTCCAATTCACAAACTCCAATCACTTCAGCACAAAAAATTGTTTTTGTGTCAGACAGAATCGCTAATCCTTTTGCTTCTGAAGAAAACAATTTAGGATATTGGGTAGATGAATTCAACTTCATCACAAATAGCCCATCACTGCTTTCCACTTTAAAAACTTGATTGATACTACCTCCGGATAATGGCAAAACGGAGTAAACATTTGGGCATTCGAAAAAGAGCGATTCCCAAGCCAAACGGAATGCATCAGATGGGTTCATCATAACTTTATCGCGTGAAGATCAATTTCATCCAAAGATAAGACTTAGGAATTCAAATAATATGTAAATTCGTGAGTATATGCCAGAATTCAAAGGAAACATTCGCAGTAAACTTCCCAAGGCGGGGACTACCATATTTAGTATTATGTCGGGACTTGCCAATGAAGTGGGTGCTATTAATTTAAGTCAGGGTTTTCCAGGATTTCCTGTTTCCGAAAAACTCATTTCACTATATCATGATGCGCTAAAAGCGGGGCACAATCAATACGCACCGATGCCTGGCATTTTTACATTGCGTGAATGCATTGCTGAAAAAATGGAAGATTTATATTCTTGCATGTACAACCCTGATACCGAAATCACGATTACGGCGGGTGGAACACAAGCGCTTTACACTGCGATTAGCGCTTTAATACATGAAGGAGATGAAGTGATTGTTTTAGAACCTTCTTATGATAGTTATGTACCAGCGATACTACTTGCTGGAGGAATTCCTGTACACATTCCGCTTCAGCCACCGAACTATTTTATTCCTTGGGAAGAAATTAAAAAACTCATCACTCAAAAAACAAGGATGATCATCATCAACACGCCGCAAAATCCAACGGGAACCATACTAACGGCGAAGGATATGCTACAACTCGAAAAAATAACAGACGGCACGGATATTATTATTTTAAGTGATGAAGTTTATGAGCATATCATTTTCGATGGATACGAACATCAAAGTGTAGCACGGTATCCGAAATTAGCCTCGCGGAGTATGATTGTTTTTTCTTTTGGAAAAACTTTTCATGCTACAGGATGGAAGGTGGGTTATTGCTTAGGGCCAGCCCATCTCATGAAAGAATTTAGAAAAGTACATCAGTTCACTGTATTCTCGGTTAACACGGCATTACAACATGCACTTACTGCTTACATGTTGAACAAAGAAAATTATATGGGACTCGGCGAATTTTACCAAGAGAAAAGAGATTATTTTCAGAAATTAATGAAAAGTAGCAAATTTAAAATATTACCTTGTTTAGGGTCGTACTTTCAATTGCTCGACTATTCATCTATCAGCAAAGAAAAAGATACAGAGTATGCCATTCGTTTAACAAAGGAAATTGGTGTGGCGTCGATTCCCGTATCTGTATTTTATTCGGTGCCTCTTGATTATCATTTATTGCGTTTTTGTTTCGCGAAAGAAAATGACCAATTGGAAAAAGCTGCAGAGCGATTGTTAAGTATCTAAAAATTCGCTCGCGAATTTTTAGATGATGTTGCTTGTTAGATGTTAGATTTTAGACTTTAGTCCCGATAGCTATCGGGATTAGATTTTGGTCCTGCTTGCAGCAGGCAGGCGCGAGGCTTCGCGATTAGAGTCCTTGGTTGGTGGATAAATATGCAGATCGCGAAGATTTATAATTGGATTCCGCAGTTCTGCGGGACAGGTGCTACTTTCAAAAGTATTGGACAGGCCACCAAAAAAAGATAATTCTCATCTTTAAAAAGATTTCAGAGTGTTTCTATACATTTCGTACATTCGTAAAGTCATTTTAATTTAACTATTCATCCTATGCCAAAAAACCTCAGTTTAACTCTAGTACAGCCGAACATAAAATGGGAATCACCCATTGATAATTTCAAATTACTAAATAAGCAGCTTTCCAAAATGGAAAAGGGAGAGAGTGATTTACTTGTTCTTCCCGAAATGTTCAGCACAGGATTTAGTATGAATGCAAAAAAATTAGCGGAAGAGATGGAAGGTCCGGCGATGCAATGGATGTTTGAGACAGCACAAGGATTAAAAGCTGCTATTTGTGGATCCATCATGATCAAAGAAGAAGGAAAATTTTACAACCGTTTCATTTGGATGGAACCTGATGGACATTATGACCACTATGATAAACGACATCTTTTCCGAATGGGAAAGGAAGAAAAAACATATACAGGAAGTACGGAAGGCATCGTAATTGAATACAAAGGTTGGGGATTTTGTCCGATGGTTTGCTACGATTTACGTTTCCCAGTATGGAGTAGGAATAGAATTATAGGAAAAGGAGCGAAAGCAAAATACGATTATGATGTTTTACTTTACGTTGCTAACTGGCCTGCAGTACGTACTTATGCTTGGCAACAATTATTGATTGCAAGAGCCATCGAAAACCAATGCTATGTAGGAGGGGTGAATCGTGTTGGGGAAGATGGAAACAAAATAAAATACTGTGGCGACTCTGGATTATATAATCCATTGGGTGAACCCATCAGCAATTTAAAATCGAATAAAGCTGGACTTCAAACCATCGAACTCAACTGGAAAGCTTTGCAGGATATTCGTAAAAAATTCCCGGTATTATTAGATGCGGATACGTTTGAAGTGGACACTCGAGTTTAAATCTCTACAATACCAATGAATTTAAAATATTCATAAAATGTTGAATTGAAATTTAATTTATAATTCGAATACATTTCTATTTTACTCCATACTCCGAAAGCAACCAAGCTAAAGAAGCCATCGCTGCTGCACCTAATTCTAGTTCTCGTTTATTCACTTTATCGAACGTATCGGTTGCTGCATGATGCAAATCGAAATAACGTTGTGAGTCGGGCATAAAGCCGATGAGTAGTGTTCCTTGATCGTGTAAATGATTAATATCGGCACCTCCATATCCTTTTCTCCAATCGAATAATAAATAAGGCTCAAACATTTTTTTCCATGACATCGCCTTTAAGATCATCAAGGAATCTCCTTTAAAAGAAAATCCGCGTGGAGAAAATCCACCTGCATCGCTTTCTATGGCTGCAATTGTTTTCCGTTTATCACTCTTCGCAGATTGAGCATATTTCTCCCCACCTTTTCCGCCGTTCTCTTCATTCATAAAAGCGACAAAACGAATGGTACGTTTAGGTTTTACGTTTAGAGATTTTAAAATATGTAATACCTCCATGGCTTGTACAACACCTGCTCCATCGTCATGTGCACCATCACCCAAGTCCCATGCATCTAAGTGTCCGCCAATCAAAATTACTTCATTGGGAAATTCCGTTCCCACAATTTCACCAATTACATTATGAGACAAGGTGTCTGGTAAAGTTTGTGGAGACATCACAAAACCAAACTGTGTTTTTTTATCTTTCTTTAGAATGGCACTTAATCGTTCTGCACCTAGTGTACTAATTGCACATGCTGGAATTTTTGCAATTGAATCAACATATCCCATTGCACCTGCATGTGGATAATTGTCAATCGACATCGTCATGGAACGAACTACTACACCCTTAGCACCTAATGCAGCGGCTTTAGAAGTAGTACTATAACGATATTTAGAAGCTTCACCATACGCTTCAAACGTATTGATGTAAGTTGGCTTCATAGGATGATTCATAAAAACAATTTTTCCATTTATCATTTCATTCCCTAACTTTTCCATCTCCTCCCAATTGGATACTTCTACAACTTCAGCAATCAATCCTCCTTTTGGAGTTGAGATGCTACTTCCCAACGCACAGATAGAAACAGCTGTTTTCTGCGTATTACTACTGATCCATGCTTGCTCTTTAGGTCCACGTACCCAATGTGGCACTATCACTTCTTGCAATGTAACCGCATCTACATTTAGTTTAGTTAATTCCATCTGCACATAATTCACTGCTTGTGCTGCTTGAACCGAACCACTTAATCGGCCTCCAATTCGATTACTTAAAAAGTCAAGCCAATCATAACATTTACTTTTCGTTAGTGCTTCGTCATATATTTTACGAATCATGATAGAATCATTCTGTTGAGCATGGCTTTGTGTTATTGCCAAGAGTAGAATGATAAATAGATATTTTTTTAGCATCAATTTTTCCATTTGGAATTGTATCCAAATTCGAAATGCAAAAGTAATCGTTTTAGGAAATATTTAAGCTTTTGCTGGTTGCTGATACAATCTTCCTCCTAAACGGCCATAAATATTGGCTAAGAAAGACATACTCAATGAATTCATTGTTAACATTCCGAGGCATACTGCCAAAATCAAAAATAAATTGATATCCATTTGAGGGAATAACACTGCGATAGCGACAAACAACAAATTGAATCCTGTAATCATTAAAGTGGTTATACGCTTCCCAAAACCTTGTCCAAGAATCATATGGTGCACATGATTTCTATCGGGGTGAAAAGGAGAATAGCCAGTAAGAATTCTTATTACAGATACCCTTAAGACATCATAAGCTGGAACAAACAAAGCAGCAATAATCACAGTCGGTGACAATTCAGGAATGCTGTTTACATCATGTGAATAATGTTGCATGAGCGCAATGGCTTGGATGGATAAAAGAAATCCCAATACTAGGGATCCCGTATCTCCCATAAATATTTTCGCAGGATGGAAATTATAAAATAGAAATCCAAAGACCGCACCACAAACTGACATCGCTAAAAATGTCATCCCTACATCCCCTACTTGATAAAATAAAATTCCAAAAATTAAACTTGTTATCAATGTAATACTTCCGGCTAAACCATCTAATCCATCAATCAAATTTAATGCGTTGGTAATTGCAATAATGAAGAAAATTGTAACACCATAAGAAATGATCATAGGCAATTCACCTACCGAAAATAGTCCGAAAGCGCTTTCAATTCTAAATCCAGCTGCAATTACGAGGATGGAAACTATAAATTGAAATGCCACTTTTTTCAATGGAGATAAATCAATTAAATCATCGAAAAATCCTGTTAAGAAAAGCAGGAACATTGCACCATAGAGAATATTAAAATTATATGCATTTGAATCTTGAATAAAAATTAATGAACTAATAAATATTCCGGCGAAGATGGAAATGCCTCCCATCGTAGGAATATTACTTCGGTGTCTTTTTCGATCATCCGTTTGTTCATACAAATTCCATTTGGCACAAACTTTAATCCAACAAGGAATTAAAATAGCAGTAGTACACATGGCTACTCCTATACAAAACAAGATCATTAAAGATTCATTTGTTATCATTAATTATGGATGCTTTTTTCTTATTACGTGAATTTCTACTCTACGGTTATGCTGTTTTTCTTCTTCTGTCGAATTATTTTTCAGTGGCTTTGATTCTCCATAAGCTACAGTTTGAATTTTTTCTACTGGCATTCCTTTTTTCAAGAAAATGGCGCGAACGGCTTCAGCACGATCTTCCGATAAATTGATGCTAGCAGGAGTATTGCCTTCGCCATGAGTATGACCGGTGATCACTATAAATAAATCAGGATCCCAATAAACCGAGTCGAAAGCAGGTTCAATAACATCCAATTTGTAAATTCCATGAACATTAGCGCTGAAAGGCTTAAATTCAATAATTCCAAAATTGGATGATGATAGTAAAGTAGAATCCGAAATTAAAGTTGTAACAATTGGTTCGGTTGTAATTGTAGTTGGTATCGTTGCTAAAGATTCTGAACTTTCCAATGGAATTCCAATTGACTTAGCCTTTGGAACAGAACTAATTTCAGTTTTCTTAACTACTACATCTGGCAAAGCAATAGTTTTCTTAGGCATTGAATTAATAGAAATAGGCTCTAGTTCCATGTTAGATGGAATACCCATACTTCCTTTTACTTTTGTTTTATGAACTTGTAATGGACTAACTTTTATTGGAAGAGACTTTGGCGTAGATTTTAATTTTAATGGAGTAATGAAACCGATCTCTCGTTCTTCTATTGGCAATGAAGAAATAGATTTTTTATCTCCTGACTTTGGTTGCTCAACGGGTATTGAAACATCTATTCGCATTGGCGTAACTTTAGATGGTGCAATTTTAACTTCAGGTAATTCATGACCTTCTAGCGGTAAAATAGTTACGAGTTTAGCTTTTCTCTCTGACTTTTTAGGTGTGAGTACGATACTTGGTATTGGCAAATTCTTCGAATTCTTCAGATTAGCTTTTGTCATTTCCAACTTCTCATTCGGAGCAACAACATTTGCAGATGGGTTATTCGTTTGCTGTGCACTATTAGATGGTACAGTTGAAACAGGAGGCTTAACGATAGCTTCCGTTTTCGTTGCTGGTTTCATCATTGGTGGTTTCGTAGTAACCACTGATTTCGTATTAGAAGAGTTTGGAGTTTTCGATGGTACTGTTTTTTCCTGAGTTTTAGGAGCAGGAGAATTCGTTGCAACAGAAGGCTTAGGTCCAGAAGTAGGAACCGCCGATTTCGCTTTCGTTGTCGATGTTTTAGCTTTTGGAGCCGATTTCTTTTCCTTTTCCTTTTCCTTCTTCTTAGCAAGTTCCTTCTTTTCCTTCGCTTTGGGTATATACGTTAACGTGAGTTCAAATGCGCCTGGACCACCCGTCACGCCAGAAAGATTTACATCGTAACTCATTCCTAGCATAAAATTATTCCATTGATAACCGGCATATATAGCAGCCGCATCTTTGTTTCGAAACAACAAGCCTCCTTCCACATTATCACGACCATCTAACGGTAGTTTTACCAATACGCCTCCCAATAATTCTTTTGAAAATTGCTGTTGAGCAAATAAGAGCATAGGTGTAATGGTAATCGCCTCACTTAAGACAATTCCTATTCCGGCATTTGCTGTTAATTTTCTTGGAATAAAATTATTTTCTTCAATAAAACTTTCCTTTGGTTGATTAATATGTTGCAAAGAAACGCCTGCATAAGGATAATACTTTTCCTTTCCTGGATGACCATAAGTCCACAGCAGTCCAGCGCCAAAATCAGGTCTTGTTAACTTCGTATATGAAAAAGTTTCTGATGTAGGAGTGGTAGGATTGGCTCCTTGATCAGGAGTATATTGATCATCAAAAGTCATTTTTGATGGATCAAAACTTTTCTGGATTAATCCCACTTGAAGTCCAGAAGCAATAACACTTTTTCCGATGGAATATCGATACGAAATTTGACCGTTCAAAAACAACTGACGAATACCCGCATCTCCAGATGAATTATTGACAAGGTTCGCTCCTAATCCTACTTTACTCACTTGTTTATCAAAAAATAATCCTTGTGTTTTAAATGGACTCATCACACTTGACCATTGATTTCGATATAACATTGTTAATCGAATATGTTCGACACCATGTCCGGCAGCAGCTGGATTATACCATGAAGGAATTCGATGCGCCTGTGTATAATGTGGATCTTGCGCACTTGCTTTCCATCCTGTTATACAACAAGAAAACAAAAGAAGGTATGTGAAAAGGTTCTTCATTTTATAACGGTCACCGGACCTGTCATTTCTTGTCTATTTAAATTATCATCTACAATAACGATGCGATAAACATAGGTTCCATTCATCACCGTTTTTCCATTCACCGTTCCATCCCACTGCGGAAAAGATGCATCTGTGGAATACAATAATGTACCCCACTGATCATAAATTTTCATTGCTTCCAGTGTAAATTGCTCACCACGCACTCTGAAAATATCATTCTTACCATCACCATTGGGCGTAAATGTAGTAGGAACAAAAGCTGGATTATTAGCTCCTGCAGCGATCTTCTTCACTAACGTATCCGTACATCCTAAGAAATTTTCAATAATAAGTGTTACATCATACGTTCCAGCAACAGGATAAGTATACATTGTATCTGAAAGATGAGAAATGTTACCTTGAATAGAGGTATCGCCAAAAATCCAAGTGATATAATCAGGATTCAATGTAGTACATGTAAAATTAACATTGTATTGTCCACTTGACGCAACGGAAGAATAAGTAAAACTAGCCACTGGTAAAGCTTTAACTACAACATCAACATCCAAGCGCGCCGACTCACAGCCAAATGAATTCACCGCTTCAACATAATAAGTTGTCATGGTAGTAAGTGGAGGTGAAGTAAAACTCAATCCAGCAGAAAGTAGTGAGCCTCCTGTTAATGCATTGTACCATTTATAAGTTACACCACTAACAAACGGGATGTTCAATATAATGGAAGATCCTTTACAAACAGAAGTGTCATTCAAATTCGGAAAATCAGGTGTAGGGTAAACAGTTACACGGTTGGAATCAGAAAACATCCATGCATTATTTTGCCAAACACCAACATGATACCAGCCGTCATCGTATGCATTATACTGTTGGGCATTTGAACCTGCGAGAGGTAGACCATTATAGTACCATTGATTACCTGTTGGAAAGATCGATTGTAGTTGAACAAAATTTCCATCACAAAAACTGGTAGCACCTTGTGCAGTAAGAATGGTTGATGATGAAATTACAGTCACATTTGTTGGAGTAGATGTTGCAGTACATCCATTAGTCGAAGTTCCAACAACAGAATAATTTCCCGTTGCGTTAACATAAATACTACTGCTTGTATTTCCGTTTGACCAAGTATAGGTAGAACTTCCAGTTGCTTGCAACAAAACCGAATCACCTTGAAAAAGTATCACCGTTCCATTGGGAGAAATAACAGGAGTGCTTACAGAATAGGCAGAAATCGTTTGAACTAAAGATGTCGCAGTACAACCTCCTGCACCTGTAACAGTCACTGAATAAGAACCAGGTCCTGCGGAAATACTTTGAGTAGTTGCGCCTGTAGACCACAGATATGAACTAGCCACTGAAGAGGTTAACGAAGTGCTTTGATTTGGACAAATTGTGTCTGCCGCTGCTGTAATGGTTGCTATTGGATTACTTTGAACTGTTACAATAAAAGGTACAGAGATTCCTCTACAACCAGATGTATTCGTTACACTCACTTGGTAAGAACCTGCAGCATTTACCATAGTGGATTGGGAAGTGGCTCCATTTGACCAAACATAATTTGATCCTGACTGAGCGGTTAGGGTTAAGGCGGCACCGTTACATAATGCTGATCCATTGCTACTGGTAATTGTAGGAACGAATGGTGGAAGAATCGTAATTGAAATATTGCTTGAGATGGCGGTTGCACCAGATCCATCAATGGCAGAAGCATACAAAGTATGTGTACCGACGGTTAAATTTGATATTGTAACGGTAGCGTTCGATGAACTACCAACCACTAAAGCATTCTCTTTAATCGAATAATTATTTAAGTTCGATGGAGTAATTTGAAACACAATCGGATCTCCAAAGCATCTTGTTGATGCGCCTACCAAAGAAACAGACAAGGCTATTGAAGATACATTCGTAATTTTTCGTAATAACTGATTTGTGTTATCACCAACATATACACCTTGATCAATCGTATTAAAACAAACTCCAGTTGGAGTATTAAATCGGGCTAACGATGCATTGCCATTGACATCGCCAATATTTCCTGCTAAACCAGCGTATGTACTTACCACTCCTGAAGCATTCAGTTTTCGAATGGTGTGATTCAATACATCTGCAACAAAAATATTTCCAGCCCCATCGGTACAAATACCTGCAGGAAATTTAAACTGAGCGCTCATAGCAGGACCGTCAATGCTCCCTGGAATTCCACTGCCTGCTATCGTAGTAACCACACCGAGTGAAGTCATTTTTCGAATCACGCTATTCCATTCATCGGCGATGAGTACATCACCTGTTGAAGTCATGCATAATCCATAGGGATGATTAAACGTGGCGGTTGAACCTATACCATCATTCATTCCAGAAACGAACACAGTACCAGCCATCGTAGAGACTTGACCATTTTCAATTTTTCGTATAGTATGGGTGTTATAGTCAGAAACATATATGGAATATCCATTAGAAGTAACAGCAATACCAGCAGGAAAACCAAAACGCGCCAATGCTGCTGCTCCATTTGTTGTTCCAAAAACTCCCGAACCGGCAATAGTTGTTACCATTCCTGCATTATCAATCTTTCGTATCTTATAATTCTTGGTGTCCACTACATAAACATTCCCCATCGCATCGCAAGCGATTCCCCATGGCTCATTAAACGTAGAAGAAAGAGCAGGACCATCGGTACCTCCAATAACTCCAGTTCCTGCGTAAGTACTCACAACTCCCGATGTATTCACCTTTCGAATTCTATGATTAAGTCGATCGGCTATATAAACATTACCATTCGGATCACTCGCTATAGCATGAGGTTCATTAAATCGAGCAATGGGTCCAGCTCCATCAACAAATCCTGATGCACCAGCGCTTCCTGCTACAGTAGTAACTTGTTGTGCTTGTAAACAAGTACACAACAAGCATCCTAAAACAAGTAAGCGAAGTTTCTTCATGCGGCAGCCTTTCTAGAATTATTAGTTTTCAAATCGATTGTATGTACTGATTGATTTGAAACATTGAATGACAACTCTGCTACTGCTTGTGATTCTCCTTTAAATGCAGCAAAATACATACAAGCAATGCGTTGCCATGTATATTTTTGCATTCCATATTTTTGCATCTCTACTCCCATCATTGAAAGATCCGTTTGTGCGAAATAGGATAATTGTTTCAAAAGATCTTCTGCATTATTAAAATAACGTGCACGATGATTTGTTGTATCACGATTGTAATCGATGCCATAACTGAGGATAGGCAATCCTAAACACATTGCTTCCACTAAACTTGGATTAGTTCCTCCAGCACTATGCCCATGTACATAAAACTTAGCATTCGATCGAATTGAATTCAGTTGATCTTGGTCATAGATCGGATCCAACAAATGAATGTTCGAATAATTTAAATATTTTGCTTTTAGATCCATTCCATACTTCCCATGATTCCACAAGCCTACGATAACTAACGTTTGTTGCGGGGCTCTGCTGAACGCATCCAAAATCATATGAATATTATTCTCTGGTTCAATACGACTCACATTAAAAGCGTATGGCTCCTTCAAAAATGGAAACTGTTCTAAATGGTAATTCGTCAATGGTTGTTTACTTACATGATCTCCACCATATTCAATTAGCCAAGCATCTGTACGATTGTAACTTTTATGTACATATTGCTGAATAACTTTATTATCTGTGATAACTACATCTGCAAAACGAACTGCTAATTTCTCACTGAAGCCCAAAACCTTTTTGGCTATCCAATTCCATTTTGGGCGTTTCCATTCTTGTCCATCAATGTTTACTAAAATCTTTTTTCTTGTGAACAATTTCAATATCGGAAAGAGCATAGCACCCGATACTCCTAGGGCCAGCACAACATCAGCATGTCGAATAGCATGTACAAGGGAAATCATATCGTAAATTACACTTTGATATCCATTCGCATTTAAAGGCAGATAGACTAACTTGGCTCCATTAAAAACAGTTAGACGCCTGGAAGATTTCTCAAAATATTTTCCACTGCAATACACTGTAAAATCCACTTCT
This sequence comes from Bacteroidota bacterium, assembly GCA_031411335.1. Taxonomy (GTDB): domain Bacteria; phylum Bacteroidota; class Bacteroidia; order AKYH767-A; family OLB10; genus JAJTFW01. The sequence continues at coordinate 22,678 of JANOAX010000176.1, read as the reverse complement.
GCACCTAACTGATCCACCAAATGGTGTGCTAAGGTTTCAAATCCGCCATAACGGGCCGGCAAACCAGTTGTACCAATCACAGCCACACGTAACTTCGACTTCATATTTCTTTGAGCTCTGCTTTAATATTCGACAATAAATTAGTTCAATTCTGAAGAATGAATTTCCTTTCTTGTACGATTGCTTACAGCCGAAAGTTCTTTTAAAAACGTGTTGATTTATACCACTACAAGACTCCTACTTGGTTAGACTCAAATAAGAGCTAAAAAACGTTGAATTATAAATATGCGTTTATCAATACGTTGAAAAAGGTTACATTTTAAGGAAAATAAATTTTAAACTAATACTCTAATTTCTTACATCTTTATTACAAGAATCAAAAGCATTCATTAGTGTATTTTTAAACTTCTCTGACCCAAATCGTTTAGCGGTTTCACGTGCACCCGTTGACAACTGTTTCATGAACTCAGGATTTGACGCTAAGAAAGACAATCTAAAATCGAGTGCTGCTTCATCATGAACATCAATTTGAAAACCGTTTTTAGTTTCTTCCACCAATTCTGTTGGTCCACCTTGAGTAGGCGCAATTACTGGAACTCCATAACTCATGGCCTCCAAAAGTGTCATACCAAATGTTTCAATACATTGTTTTGGATTGGTCAAATTCACGACGAGATTGGCACGAGAATAAAAAGAATCCAAATCCTTTTGAACAGAAAACACCGACAAATTTGATGGAATATGTTGAGGTGTGAAATTAAGACATACTTCAACCTTAGAAGCATTTAGAACTAACTCAAAATTCAAATTAGGATGACGAGCAGCTAGTTCTACAAACTGAGGGACACCCTTATATACTTTGAACGAACACACCATTAATACAGTAAATCTTCCATTACTAGAGGGGGAATAAAGATTCTTTGCTGCACGATCAACAAATGACTGGGGTAAAACATTATGTAACACACAAGCATTTACATTTCCAATTTTTTCTTCTTGATACAGATAATTTGAAACATAAAAGATAGTATCTGCAGTGAAAGAGGCCACCCATCTTAAAAAAGACTTTAAGGGCGCTGGTTGAATATAACTTTCATGCACATGATAAAATGTTTTCTTCCTCATACAAAATGCTGCTAAGGCGGCTCCAAAAGGTAACAATGTATTTACATAAATGATAACATCCTCACGTCGATATTTTAACAACTGAAAAAATAAAAATAGTTGACTAAAAGAGAAAGCCATCAAGCGCAAGAATATATTCGAGTAAAATTGATACGGAAAATAAAATTTGGGTGCCACTACCTGATCCAAAAATCCAAATCTTCCTTCACTTGTATGAATAACGATAGGATGACCTGAAGCCTTCAGTGCGTTTAATGCTTGTGAAAAAACCAGCGGACTTCCACTGAAATCATTCAGCAGATGTACTGCTACAATTTTACTTTTCGTTGTATTCACTTAACCTGCCTTACGTGATAAATCATTATAAACATCTTTCAACTGATCACCCTTTAAATTCCAATTAAACTTCTCTTGAAACATTTTTCTTGCACCCAAGCTCAATGAATGATATAATGCTACATCATTCTTCAATAAACGCAAGGCATCAGCAAACTTGGTAACGCTGGTATTATACCGATTGTAGGGGACTCTAATACCGCAGTCTTTTGATACAAACTCTCCCGGTCCTTCGTTTTGAAAACAGACAACTGGAAGTCCGTATGAAAGTGCTTCGGCTACTACCATTCCGGCTCCTTCATGACTTGGAAATAAAAAGACATCTGACTTCTTATACAGCTTTTTATAATCACTTCTATGCAACCAAGCAATGAATGTTACTTGATCATAAATTTCCATTTCTTTTGCTAAATTTTGCAAATACTTCTTATAGGGGCCGTCACCAACCAAAACAAGTTTCGTTTTCTTCTGCTCTTCCAATGTGAGTTGATGATAAAACCGTGCAAATGCTCTGATTGTAATATCAAATCCCTTCAACGGAACAAATCGACCTGCTGAAAGCACTGTGAAATCAGAATTTCTCTTAGAATCAATAATCTCTGTTGGATCTTCTGTACTCACACTAGGCATATAATAAATCTTATCCTTTGGCAAATCCAAAACTTGCGCTACACCAGAATTCATAGTAAGTACACGATCAGCATGACTTACTGTTTGGCGAAGCAAAGGATCCATCTTCCAAAAATATTTTTTTATCATCCACTTCACTTCTTCCATCATATATGATCTCCAACCATAAACATGCAATACATAATCCTTTGGAATTCTAGGATGATGACCAATGGGACCCCACACAAATGGCTTGTCTAGTTTCCAAAGACTGGAAGGTGTCCAATCGTTATGAAAATTCAAATTGTGAACGATATCAAATTTATATTTATTTCTATTTACAAAACGCGGTAAGAAAAATTGCCAGAGATAATAGTACAACATAGCACCTCGCCCGCCCTTCTTCCAAAAACGTACCCAATATGGTAAATCATAATAAGCGAATTGAATATTTGAATAATCTTTACTTGTATTTTCGCTTATATACTTTTCAATATCTGATCGCGTATTTTCGCGTGTAACAGCAATCACCTTATTGAATCGTGCAATTTGTAGAATAAAATTCCACCCCATTCCATCTTCTGATCCATGGTATGGATTGACCGCATAAGCACTGACCAAAACAGTTTGTTGTTGATTTTTATTCATTTTATTTTCCTAAATATTATGCCGACATTCTCTTTGAAGAAATTTTAGCTTCATCAACATTTCTACTTCTTATCACCCTTGCAGGCACCCCACCAATTACAGCATTATCGGGCATATCCTTATTGATGACAGCTCCTGCAGCAACTACACAATTATTTCCAATATGAACACCATCGAGAATTGTTACCTTAGCTCCTATCCAACAATTTTTTCCAATAGAAATTCCTTTCCGTTGTGTTCCTTGCAAACGAATTAATTCCTGTGTATCAAAGAAACGATGATTTTCCGGGTGGCAACTGAAGTAAGGACCAATGATACAGTCATCACCAATGCTTAATCCACCAGCTCCACCGAGATGAGCGTATTCACCAATTCCGACATTCTTTCCTATCGAAATAAATTTTCCACTGTCGTTTAGTGAAAAAGATACTTTAAGAAATGAATAGCTTCCGATCCACGAATAATCTCCAATAAATAAACCTTTCTTGCCCCATGCGGTTATTTGCACTCCATCAGCGATTTGCACAGCCTTACCAAAATGCGTAGAACGTTGACCGCGAATTCGAACTCTTTTTCCAATGAATAGCATGAACTCTCTTTTACAAAAAATGAATTTCCAAGAACGAATCAAAGAAATAAATTTATCGAACACAAAAGAGAATAGCATCGCATTACTCAAGGAAGTATCCAAGCTAAAATCAGCATTTTTCTTTTTGGCGATATGTAAAATAATTCTTCTTAACATGTTACATTTTCCAGAAGGTAGTTTGACAAACAAACAATCCCATCGGAGCAAAACCACTAAACTTATGCATTTCCTTTCCTTTCAATAAATCAGCGCCCACCCAATTCACAGGGTTATCTGAATTATCAAGTATCATCCATCCACCTTTCTTCACTTTCGACATTAACACTTCCATACAATCGTTGCGACGCGTAAAATCATTCATACAATCGACAAGTACAATATCTAAACTATGATCTGGCATTAAAGACATATCTGCAAGGGCAGATGAACCTTGCATCACTTTAATATTAAAATTCTTTTCGTGGAAACGTAATGGATTCTCACGAACCGTTTTCTGAATAAATCCTGCCCAGTCTGAACTATGCTCATAAGTGGTAACTTGTGTATTCTTTTTCAAAAACCAAAGACTTGAATTTCCTCCTCCTGCTTCTACTACCTTCATTCCTGGTTGAACAATCTTCTCCAAAAATCGAATAGCATCCATCACGATAAAAGGAACTGGCTCTGACAAAATTGGAGTATGACGTGATTGCATCCATGTTTTGAAAATGTAAGGCAAACGAAGAATGCTATATGTACTTGGAGAATTTCCTTCATAATCAGTGAAGCGCAATGAAGCTTGCAATGCTTCTTTTCGACCATCGTCACAAGTCCATTCAAGAGTCGTGCGACCTAATAATTGGTCGATCACCGGAGTTTTATAAGAAGCAGTAATATTATGCTTCACTGGTGGAGTATATTGATTACGTTTCATGATCTATATTATATTTTGGTTACAATTAAATGGTTAAATAAATACACTCTTTCATTACGCGGTGGAAAGTTTCTTCTTTACTGACATTATTCAACATTAAATAACTCCTTTGCTTACCTCCGCTACTTAACTCCGTAAATAACTTCCTATAATCAGAAGTTAATTCTGTAATCGCCATCGTATCCAATTCTTGTTTTCTCGTCCTAATTACATCAGGATCGGCATATAGAAATACGTTTAATTCTGGTTTAAAAATAAAATGGTATCCCCATTTCATAAATCTCTTCGACAAAACAATATTGGATCTCTTCGAATCAATAATAAAATCGAAATAATAACGATCATACAATACTGTATATCCTCTCAGCGTATATTTAAAATAAATGTAGAATTGGCCTAGGATATAGTCTGAATAATAATACATGAAACGAAAGAATGAACTTAATGTGCTTGAATTCGTTCCTTGACGCGGAAGATGTTCTCTCGTTTTACTTTCTGCCTTTGATTTTCCATATCGCATACTGCTTAATATAGGCAATAAAGATGGACGATGGCGTAAAATCACTGTTCGTTGACGAAACTTGCTTTTCAACATTTCATTTACTTCATCGATGATGGTAGATTTTCCAGCACCATCTACTCCACTAAAAGTAATTGTAATTCCTCGATGTTTGAAAGCATCCCTTAATACATCGTTTAAATAACGTATTTTATAAAAGGCAAAACGAATTCCTTTATTTACAGAAAGATTTTCAATTCGCAGTCTAACTTTCTTTGCATGACGAGAGTGCAAGGAGTACAAATCTTCTAAAACGTTTATATTTACACCATAACTAGATGTCATGTGAATAAATATTCCCGACCTCTCTACGGTACTAAAAGAAGCAAAATAATCTCTATATTTCTGTGGAACGACAGCATCATTCAACAAATAAAACAGCAAAATATATTCAAAGCTATAAGCATGTGAAGCTACTTTTAATCCAGAATTCAAAACATCGATATCATCCAAAACCATCGCAGCATCTAAATACACAACGCCCTTTCGATCGAAACGATGTAAAAAATCAATTTCTAAATAAGATCCATCTTCAAATAGCAAACAAGTGAATGTGGCAAATGATTTTTTATGGAACTGAACTCTTTCAATATTTTTACCTTTCTCAACAATCCTTAGTATTTTCCCTAAATCGAGTTGAGAAATTAGAATATCTACATCCGAATTTTCTGGGATTTCATGAATAGACGTATGTATAAACTTCAGCAAGGCGTAGCGATAAGGCATCATCTCCTTGAAAAAATAATCTAAAAAAAGTCGTCTTTGATTCATGATTATTTTGAATTGACTTTTACAGTTGTCAAATAATCTTCAATAGCTAATATCCAAGCATCCATCATCCAATCACTTTGCATGAGCGGTTCCTTTTCATTCAAGTATTGACGTAAATAAAAACTTACATTGAACAACAAGTAGAGGGCATGATGCAATTGAACATTTATTCTATACTTCTGAATCATGTGCATCACGATTGGCTGCTTTAACCAACCATTAATGTTAATCTTTACTTCCTTATACGATTTTTGATGTTGCAAAATGACAGACTGGTAACTAAAATGAAACAAATCAAATAACATCGGAATACCATTTCGCGCCATTTCCCAATCGTAAACATATAATCGTTGATCGTCGCAATACATGTTCCATGGAGTAAAGTCACCATGAGACACAGAAACGGGAATAGATTCTCCCAATGAAATTGTTGAATAAAGTTGCTTCAATCCTTTTACTAACGCATCAATTTTACTGGGGTCTAAATTATTCCTATACTCTAATTCATTAAACAAATAATGCACATTCCCATTGATCACATTCCACGATTCTGTATCGGTGATTGCTTTACGCTCATGACTAAGTGCGTACAACTCGCCAACAGCGCTGGCGTGAATGGCCGCAATTTTATCTGCAGAAATTGTAAATGCAGGCTTAACGTTTGAAAGTCGAGCGTGACCATTTATATGCTTTGAGATCTTAGGCAGACTCAAGGTTGTAAAATCAAACTTATTCAAGGACTTCACCATATCAATTTCGTTTTTAACTAGTTTTTCAGCAGTTTCTGTTAATGGTATTTTTATGAATGCACATATTCCATCTTCACTTGTCACATCTACAACTATTTTTCGTGTTGCACCTCTTGTGCCTGTGAAAAAAGTACATATTTCATGCTCTTCAATTCCATACTTTTCTTTTACTTCATTCACTAAGAATTGTTGCATTTCAAATCGTCCTGAAGAGAGTAAATTACCTTGGCCCAACTTCCATATAATACGACTTACTGAAACATAAATCTTTGACTTTAAAGAATTCGAATTATACAAAGACAAGTGCATCGCTTCTTTACAATTCGAATTATAAAACCATCGAATCGTTCCATCGGCGTTATTAATAAAATCAAAAGAAGTGCAAGCATCATCCTGTGCATTTGATAGAAAACACGAAAAAGAATTCTGTGATACATCAATCACAAAATTCAAACTATTCTCATCGGGTTGAAAACTCTCCATACTTTCCTCTACATTTTCATCCACTCTTTCGAAGGGATCAATAATAATCATCTCCAACCCTGGAGCGAATAAATCACGTAACAGGCTGAGGTCGGTGAGAGAAAGTTTTGACTTTTTCATGGCAGCGACTTTTTATACGCTCAGAGTGAACCAGAGGTTCTACTGCCACTGTAAAAACTAGAAATAAATAAAAGATGATTCCATAATTGGTTTCTCCAAAAATCCCGAACTCGGTAAGAGAATTAACCAAAAGTGGAATTAATATAAGTCCTATTGATTGTTTTAATGCTTTATCAGCCACTTTACTTGCAAAAAACAGAAAAACAGACAACTGAATCAAAACAAGCAAAAGACCACTCATTCCAAGCCCCAGCAACACCTGCAAAAAGGTATTATGTGTCATCGCACCAGCATACGCATTTAAGGAATCGAATTTATCGACGTAATCGATCCGCATATATCCAAATCCTAGCCAGGGTTCCTTTGGGAAATTATAAGTCAATAGATCCTGCCAAAAGGGGATTCGGCCAGTAAGTGTAAATAATTCTGCGACTTGCCCTTGCTTAACAAAGAAAGAATAGCCAGCAATAGGAACTAATGCAATAGTTCCAACGATAATTGCCAACTTACTGACCTTACTTCCATATAAAATAGCATACAAGATTAAGACCAATAACAACCCAATCAACGAAGAGCGCGAACCCGTTAATATTAATTGATGAGTAAGAAGAAGCATTGAAAGTGCAACACTTATTCGCAATTTTCCCTGATGAAAAAGCATGGGAAGAAAACAACTGATTCCAATTACAAACAACATTCCCAGTTCATTTGGATTGATAATAAACCCACCTAAACGACTTACGCTTCCACCATGTGTTAATCGATAAAATTTATCGGGATCCAGAAATATCCCAAGTATAAATCCCAACGAAACCATTAAAACAGCAGGTGCAATAATTTTATGTAATTCGAAATAATTTTTTGGGTCACGTTGTTTATAAATGTAAAAAACACCCATAAACATCCATGCATAAATGAATCCTTCAAAATCCATTATCCATTGCAAAGCACTTGCTTGAAATGAGCTGGTCCAAAAAAGTGAAGCTACGCCTAACAACAAATACAATCCATACAACACCCACGGAGTGACTTGCAAAAATTTATTTTTCCTTGGATTATTTCTCCGGGTTTGAAAAAATAAAATCACAGCTAATAACAAAGTAATAAAAATACGCAAACTGGCCTTTGTTATTTGAACAATTACAATATTATCAGTGAGTACGAAGTATGAAACTATTCTTAGCGCCAATAATAAAATCAAAAAGCGCTGGATGCGTTTTGCCCATTGTGAAGAAAGTAAATATTCTTCATTCATAACTTTACGGCTCGTGTTTCATAATCGTACAGCTCTAGCAATTTCTTCGTAACCGCACTCCATGAAAATTCAATTTTCACCATCTCTTTTGCTTGCTTTCCAAACTCTAAATATTCACCAGATTGGTAAGTCTTTAAAAAACTAAACATTGCATTTTCGATACTCTTACTTGTACTTTGGCGAATGTGAAAACCTGCATTATACTTTTCAACATCTGCCCCAACATTGGTTGCAGTGCTTACGATAAGTGCTTTTCCTAATGCGCCCGCTTCAAGAACCGCGGTGGGTGAACCTTCTGAACGAGAAGGGTGACAAAAAACATCCATATTTGCAATTCGATTTAGTTTATCCTTTCCATAACGAGCTCCCATAAAATTCACCCGCGTTTCAATATGATATAATTTACACAAAGCTTCGAGTTGAGGACGATCAGGTCCATCACCTATCAACCATAATTCACCTTCGCCACCCTTCTTACAATAACCGGCAAATCCTTCCAATAAAAAGTCGAGGCCTTTGTAATAGGTATCTAATCGACCACAAAAACCAAAGACCGGAGCATTTCGATTTTTCATCGTTGTAAATTCAAAAGCTAGCTCATCAAAATCTTGTCCATTGGGTATAACAACTTTATTACTCAAGCGCATAATAGTTCCCAAATGGTCGAATTCACTTTGTCCTAACAGTTGAATGGCTTTAGCATGTCGTAAAATAGATTTCTCGTATCTGCTTATGTAAATTTTTTTAATCCACTTGTTCTTCTCCAAGGCAATTTTATTGAATGCACCATGCGGGGTATACACATATTCGAAATTCATCTCCTTCAATAAACGAGTTAACTTATAAAAATCAGTGATGAATCCACCATGAATATGAAATATTGTATCCTTCTTTTCCTGCGAAACTGCAAACATCATTTTAGGATCTAAATCTCTATAGATGGGTTGAGCTCGAAACAAACGAGTAGGAAATGGTCGAGGATATACAGCTTCAGTTGGAGTTTTTGTAATTCCCCATATTTCCACAGGTACTTGATGCGTATGTAAATTCATGGCTAGTTGATGCGCAACCTTGTTCACCCCATTCATTCTATTGGGATTGGCCTTACCAAGTACTACATGAATCACTTTCATAGTTGACTCTTTTTACGTGTAAGATGGATGTAAGGTTTCGGAAGAAAAGTACAAAGCAAACCTATAATGAGAATATAAATGGACTACTCTGCTGATAACTTCGCAACTTCCTTTCGCAAACTAAAATAATAAAGGAAGAGTGTAATTAGCTGCGTGATGCCCAAACCAATTAATACACCATTTAATCCGAATGCTTTAATGATTGGATAAGCAGTTAAGACACTAAAAATACTAGTTGCGATAAAAGAAATAAAAATAAGTCGTGTATTTTCTAACGTACGGATAGCATAACGAAGAGGATATCCAATAAATATAATGACATATAATGCGCAAAATCCGATTAAGATATGCTGATAAATTACAAATTCAGCTCCATAAAATAATAAAATGATTTGCTTACTAAAGATAGCAAGTAACGTTAACAAAGTTAATGTAACCGCACCCATTTGCAAAGCAAATTTCCACAGGTAACGAAACATATCTTCGTTACCCCCTTCACGTTGATGTTGAGATGCTCGAACTGGAATAATATTTTCCATAGCTAAAAATAGAACATGGGTAATTCCTACTATATTTTGTGCCATCCGAGTAACTCCAACAGCTACTGGTCCAAGAATAGCTCCGGCTGCGATGATAAATAGATTTCCACTAAACCATTGAAGTAATGCCGTTACCGTTAGCCATTTACTAAAAACCCAATGTTCGAGTATAGTTGCTTTAATCACTTTTGGTTTAAAGCGCAACTGATCTAATGACCACAGGCCGACAAGCGAGGCATATAAAAAGAACACGGCGGTTAATAATAAAATAAATTGTGCATCCATCGAACGGATATAATGAATAGCAATGCATGCTAAGAGTACTCCCCCATAAGCTATGGCATCAATCAATAAAGACTTATATGGTTTCCCAATCACAAAAAAGTATCGACGGAAAAAATCTTGAAGCAAAAACGCAAAAACCGCTAACGGAAATGCAAGAATGATACTTTGTACTTTCCATTGATCCAGTACATAACTCATTACAATGACAACAAGGAAAGAGAGTACTCCCATCAACCCAGCAAAAATAAGTTGCTTGAAAACGAGTGCTTGCAAATAATCAGATTGATCGGTATCTATTTTCTTACTGCTCAACGTTTGCATGGGTGCAATAATAAAAGGCTGATTGATACTACTTGCAATCATAACTCCTAGCCATGCTATGCTATAGATACCAAAACCTTCGAGTCCTAAATAACGTGCAAGTATTACACTTGACAAAAAATTAAGTCCGCTTACCAATGCCTGATCAGCATAAATAACAGCTGTCTCACTTTTGATGAGCTGTTTTGGCAGACTTAAACTAAGTTGAAAGCTCATAATTTACCACATGAATAAATTTGAAAGTTGAGTTTTGTACGATCGTCCCTTTATCGACTTCACTTTCGCGGGCTTGCTATATCCTGTATGATTTCTTTTCTCCTTCATTGCATTCAACACATAATACACTTCTTGTAGGCGATACTCTTCCTTCACCATTTCCGCGTTTTCCACTAATTCATTCTTACCGCTTTCTGCACGCACCACGTATAAATTTAAATCGCTCCACTTCATAAATGGGATGGCTTCAATGTATTCACCTACTTCAGGGGTATCAATAATGACTGCATCATATTGAGTTCGCAACTCAGAAATAATATCCTTCGTGCGATTCGTTGCAATCAAATGTTCAACCATATCTTCTGTTTCACCTGATGTAATAACATCGAGATTGGGGATAGACGTAATTTGAATGGCGTCTTGCAATGAACATTGTTGTGCGTAAATATCTTTCATTCCACAACCATTACGTACATCAAAACTAGATGCTACTTTGGGATCATAACTATTCAGGTCTAACAAAATTACTTTCTTATCCTGAGCAGCTAATGTTCGTGCCAATTGTGTAGCCACAAAAGATTTCCCTTCCCCTTTGCGGGTACTCGTCACCGTTATCACCATCGAACTCTGAGTTGATTGATTCATAAAGATGCGAGCCGTTAAAGTATTAAATGCTTTATAAGAACTTTCATTCACTTTAAACTTCTGAATTTGTCCGATCACTGGGATAGATGAATCAGCCATCAAATCCTCTGGAGTATTTACCGATGGCAACGTATAATGACGGAAATAAGCGAGCATCACACCCAAAATCAAACCGAGCATTAAGGCCAATCCCCACACTACGTCTTTTCGAGGCATGACTGCTACTTCCGGAATCAATGCAGTTTCTAATATTCGATTAAATGAAACATTCACTTGTTGAGTGATGATTGCTTCCGTGCGTTTTTCAATTAAAAAATTGTATACTTTTTCAAACAAAAAATAATTTCTATTCAGCTCTTGCAGCGTACTTTCCTTTTCTGGCATCCCAATAAAAGAAGCGCGTTGATCGTCGATGGCGGCATAGAGATCATCTTCCTTTGACAACAATTTGCGACGTGTATTATTAACACTTTCTATTAAATACGCTTTTTGTTGTGTGATTTCTGCATCAATATTTTTTACACGATCATTCTCGGGAGTGTACTTCTTAATCAATTCCTCTCGTTCACGGATCTTCGCATTATGCTTTGCAACACTTTCCGTAAAAAGTTGATCGATGACCGTTCCATATTCAGGTCCAGAGAACTTTACTTCACGATTTTTTCGTAAATAATCACTCATGTTCTCCAACACATTCAACTGCATATTCACATCTACTTTTTGCAATGTAAGTTCACCTAACGTTTTGTACGTTGCATCCGTTTCTTGTGCGATATTGACAATCTGATTCTGGATACGATATGTTTTGATAGCATCACGTGCATCATCCAACTCTTTACCGACAATAGCAATTTGCTGATTGATGAAATCCACGGTACTACTTGCTAAACTTTTCTTATCTTCAATTCCTTGATCAATGTATGCAGTAGAAATGGCATTCACCATTTTTGATGCTTTCTCGGGAATCGCATGTGTATAATAAAGTTTAACAATATTTACCTCTTTATCGGCTGCTTTAACAAGGTATTGAGCATTCATCAACTTTGATGTTAATGCATCTCTTGAATAAACAATAAACGACCAATTCTCTTGTTTTAATTGTGGATGATAACGCAATTGTTCTTCATCTTTTTTTACTGTGATGCAAACACCTCCATCACAAATTTGAGTTCCGAATACTCCTTGCTTTTCAAAAGTATTTCCTAAACGCTCATAACTAATTAAAAATTTATTCCCATCTAAAAATTTCAAATTGCAATTCAACGTATTAAAACTACTATCCGTAATTGAATAGTCAACTAAGAATGGTGCAGTATGATAAACTTCCTCTTGTTTTAATTCGCCCTGACGATAATATTCCACATGAAAATCTAAACGATCCAATGCTTTCTCGAATAACGAACGAGATTTTAAAACCTCCACTTCCGTTTGCACTTTCGGGTTAGATTTAAAAACGTCGAAGTCACGGTACAAATTACTACCCGACATTCCATCTTGAGCATCTTCAATACGAAGTGTAGCCGAAGCTTGATACTGCGAGGTAGCCATATAAAGGTAACGGGTAGCCGCAATTCCCGACAGTAGAATGCAAATAACAATGAGATACCATCTTTTTTGGAGTGGGTACAACATTGATTGAAGAGAACCAGGTGTTCGCATATTATTTACTTACGGATACGTTATATACTAGAGCTAAGGCAGTGAGCAAACTCGCTAACGGAATCAACTTTGAAGCGATGCGATCAAATGATTTATTTCTTCCTGGACCTACATAAATTACATCGCGTGATGTTACCATCACTTCGTTACTAGCTGCTTTAGTGAGATCCACTCTTATCGTTTCAATCCCACGAATAATTTTAATGTCGGTTGTTTTTGCATAGTCTGTAAATCCATTTGCTTTACCAATCATATCCACCAAACGAACTTGATCCGTATGGAAAACATAATTTCCCGGACTTTGTACTTCTCCGAGCACTGTAACTTGATTACTTAGCAAACGCAAATTCAAAATTGGCTTTTGAATAAATTGACTATATAAATTCACCAACTTTTCCTCTGCTTTTAACAAGGTCAATCCTTCCAATTTTACTTTTCCAATTTGAGGTAAATTCGCATCTCCATTTTCATCAATCTGTAACCATTTCCCCGCTTCCTCAGGAATGCTATAAACGCTATGAACGGAACCGACACTCAATTCATCATGACCCCAAACACTCAGAGAAATCTTATCACCTGGCGATAAAACTTTTTCTGAAATTTCAGTAGCAGATCCTTTCGAGGTTTTTGTCGCGTTAGTTTGGTACAAAGCGTACTTATTGCAAGAGCTAAAGAGCAAAAGGATTATTAATCCTGTAACTCCCAGCGATGCAATTTTGAGTAACAAATTTGAAGTTAATTTCATGGTAAGTCGGTTAGAGGCGTCAACACAGAGCAACAGCACATGCGTAATTAAACTCAATTTCACTCGATAAGGTTACAATACTTGGCGATTCCTCACATCTGGAAAAAAAAACATCTAAAAAAATAATAAATTTAAAGCATTGATTTAAAGCGAATTAATCGAAATTAAAACGGTCTCGCGCATGATATACGAGCAGAATTACAAATAGTTACTACAATATCGAAGGAAATTTACACTTATTCTTACAGTCGAAACTAATACAAAAGATATTTTGACTACCAAATTCTATGAATGTTACATTGATTAAGTAATACCATCAATTCATTTTTTAACAATTTGGGCAGGATAAACACCTCGAATATATTACTGAGGGGCGTGTAAAAACGTTAATTTCGCTCCACAACATGGAAGTAAAAATCATCAACCAAAGCCATCACCCCTTGCCAGCTTATGAAACAATTGCATCAGCAGGGATGGATTTGAAGGCTAATTTAGACTCGCCCATTTCAATTCAACCTTCTGATACTGTGATTATTCCAACCGGACTTTTCATGGAATTACCCATTGGGTTTGAAGCTCAAATACGTCCTAGAAGTGGATTAGCAGCCAAAAATGGAATTACCGTTTTAAATAGTCCAGGAACTGTAGATGCCGATTATAGAGGGGAAATTAAAGTGATTTTAATAAATCATGGCAAAAAAGAATTTGTAATTAATGATGGAGAGCGCATTGCTCAGATGGTTATTGCTAAACATGAAAGAGTAGTATGGAAAGAATCAAAACAATTGGAAGAAAGCGAAAGAGGAGCAGGAGGATTTGGTTCTACTGGAAAATAAAATTAACGACTAACAATTTAAAATAATTTTTCTTTTAAAATAAACAATTAGGTAATTTAATATTAAATAAATTCTATGAGAATCATCGTTCCAATGGCAGGTATGGGCAAGAGAATGCGTCCGCATACGCTGACAACACCAAAGCCAGTAATTCCAGTAGCAGGAAAACCAATCGTTCAACATTTGATGGAAGATATTATTCGCATGTGCAATCAGAAAGTAGAAGAGATTGCATTTGTAGTAGGACATTTTGGCGAAGAAGCGGAAAAGAATTTAATAAAGATTGCTGAAGATTTAGGTGCTAAAGGAAGCATCCACTATCAGGATGTTCCCCTCGGTACAGCTCATGCTATTCTTTGTGCTGAGTCAGCATTAAAAGGACCTGTTGTTGTCGCTTTTGCAGATACACTTTTTAGTGCTGATTTTAAAATGGATCCAAATTGCGATGGCGTTATTTGGGTAAAACAAATTGAAGATCCACGTCAGTTTGGTGTTGTGAAAACTACATCTGACGCAACGATAACGGATTTTGTGGAGAAGCCACAAGAATATGTTTCGGACTTAGCTATTATTGGAATTTACTACTTAAAAGATGGAGAATATCTGCGAAGTGAACTTCAATATTTAATTGATAACGATATCAAGGATAAAGGGGAATTTCAATTGACCAATGCATTGGAAAATATGAAAGCGAAAGGAAAAATATTGAAAGCTGGTAAAGTAGATGAGTGGCTAGACTGTGGAAATAAAGATGCAACAGTATATACCAATTTGCGAGTGTTGGAGATGAAATATCCGAATAATCATATTGCAACTTCCGCCAAAATTAATAATAGTGTAATCATTCCGCCTTGTTTCATTGGAGATGATGTGATCATAGAATCGTCTGTCGTAGGTCCGCATGTTAGTATTGGAAAAAACACGAAAGTGAACAATAGCATCCTTAAAAACAGCATTGTGAGAGACCACGCTCAATTAAAAGATGCAGGAATTGACAATTCATTGATAGGAAATTACGTTCATTATCACGGCCAATTAAAAGACCTAAGTATTGGCGATTATAGTACTGAATCCTAAACATGAAACTACTCCGACTTTTTTACATCCTTCCCTTAAGCGTTACGCTTTTAATTAGTGCATGCAGCCCAGCCAAAAAAAGCACGAGTACTGCGGCGGCTCCGTCAAGCAAAAGTAAAAGTGAATTGACCGAACAACAACGGATCACACTTACCTATACTTTTTTTGATGCACAAAAAGAAAAAGGGAGTGGAAATATTCAAGCAGCTGCTGATTTGTTTGCACAATGCATTCGCTTAGATCCAAAGAATCATGCAGCCATGTTTGAATTGGCAGCCATCTACAATCAAAAAGGAAAAATTAATGATGCGCTTTTCTTTATCAAAACCGCCGCTGAATTAAGTCCGGACAATGAATGGTATGCTATGCTGCTTGCAGATACTTATGAGAAATCTGGTAAATACAGCAATGCTATTGAAATTTATCAGCAGCTTCATCGTAAAAATCCAGAACGCATTGAATACTTATTCAATGAATCGGATGCCTTGTTGATGCAAGGGAAATTATTAGAAGCTATTAAAATTTACGACAAAATTGAAGAGAAGTTAGGAGTATCGCGAGACTTATCAATTCAAAAGCAACGCATGTACTTGAAGTTAGGAAAAGTGAGTGAAGCTGCCAATGAGTTAGAGAAATTGATAAAGTCGGAGCCCGAGAATTTAGATAATTATTCATTGTTGGTTGAGCTATGGCAAGTAAATAATCAACCCGACAAAGCGAAAGAGACGATTCAACGCATGCAGCAAATTGATCCTGAAAATCCGAGCATCGCCTTGGCATTGGCTGAACAATATCGCAGTGAAGGGAAAAAGGCAGAATCGTTTGAGCAATTGAAAAAAGCATTTTCATCCAATCAACTTGCAAGTGAAGTAAAGATTAGAATTTTGACTAGCTATCTACCGCTAGTAGAAACGAGTCCAGAAATGATGGATCAATCATTGGAGTTAAGTAAACGATTAAGTCAAACTCATCCAGGGGAAGCGAATCCTCAATCTGTTTACGGAGATTTTCTATCGGTCAACAAACAATATCCTGAAGCGAGAGATCAATATAGGATAAGTTTAAATCTTGATAAAAAAAATCTTCGAGCTTGGCAACAATTATTAATTCTGGAGGCGGAGTTAAAAGAATTTAATATGATGGAAGAAGAATCAGAAGAAGCACTGGGTCTATTTCCCGATCAAAGTTTTTTGTATTTGTTTAATGGCATAGCGAAAATTCAAAATAAAAAATACGACGACGCTGCTAAAACGTTAGTAAGTGGAAGTAAATTAGTAGTGGATAATGATCAAGAGCAAATAGATTTTTATTCCAACTTGGGAGATGTTTATGATAAACTTAAAAAGTTTGAAGACTCTGACAAATATTACCAAAAAGCGTTAAACATAGATGGCAGTAACGTATATGTATTAAACAACTGGGCTTATTATTTGTCACTTCGAAATGAACAATTGGAAAAAGCAGCTGAGATGTCGAAGCGATCCAATGAAATTAGCCCGAACAATGCAAACTTTTTAGATACGTATGCATGGGTTCTTTACAAGCAAGGAAAATTCAGTGAAGCTTTAACATGGTTAGAAAAGGCCAGACAAAATTCAAGTGAAGTGAGTGGAACTGTATTGGAACATTATGGCGATATTTTATTTAAGCTTGGAAGAGCGAGTGAAGCTGTTGAATATTGGCAGAAAGCAAAAAAGGTAGGTGACCATTCGGAATTACTAGATAAAAAATTGAGTGAAAAAAAACTATATGATTAGACATCATCTTCCCTTTCTGGCTGGCTTGATGATTTTAGTAATGACCATTCAATCCTGTAAGTCAAGACAAAAATCATTGAATGTTCAACCTGGTGCCATCGTTCCAATGGAAAATGAATCTGTTCAAGTTTTAATGGGGCGATTGGATTCATGTTCCTTCAAAGCAGAATGGATCAGTGGGAAAGCCAGCGTGAAGACGAATCAAGAAGGAAATGAAACTTCATTCAATATTACTTTACGTGCAAAGAAAGACAGTGTCATTTGGATTTCTATTTCTCCGCTATTAGGTATAGAAGTAGCTCGAGTGATGATTACACCTGACTCCGTAATGATGCTAGATCGAATTCACAATAAATATCAGGTCAATACTTTTGAAACAATAAATAAATTGCTTCAACTAAAGGTTAATTTTGAGATTGTACAAGCGCTATTGTATGGAAATTTTTTCGCATACAAGAAAAATGAAAATCGCTTTAATTCTGTATATCTTGAAGAAAAATTTTATGTGTTAAGCTCTCTCAATAAAAAGAAACTGAAGCGTTCATTGGAAGAGGGTGATCTGAGCAAGCCTGTTATTCAAGATGTATTTATCAATGATACTTTCTATCGAATCTTTAAAATGTCGGTGCTTGACCAAAGAATAAATAAAAGTCTACTGACAGAATATGAAGATTTTCGTCAAACAGATGCTGGACAATTTCCATTTAAATCGAAGACCATAGTAAAGGCCGAAAAAGAGCTTGAGATCAAGATCGATTTTGGTAAACTTAAAGTTGGCGAAGTCCAAGAATTCCCATTCAATATCCCCTCGAACTTTGAACGTAGTCGTTAAAAAATATTTAAGTTTAGTTATGTTCTTCCTAATAATATTAGGAGGTAGTTCTTCATTTGCGCAAAACAAAAAAGAGTTAGAAAACAAAAAAGCAAAAATTCAAAAAGAAATTGATTTTACGAGTAAGCAATTAAAGATTGTAGAAAAAAATAAAAATAGTACCGCTGAACAATTAGCTGCTCTTCGAAAAAAAATACAACTGAGGGAAGCATTAATTGGAACGATCAACTCTGAAATTTCTTCTATAGGAGGAGCTATCGCTTCCACAACAAAAGAAATAGGTGGATTAGAAACGGAATTGCAGAAATTAAAAAGAGAATATGCAGTAATGATTCGCAATGCTTATTTGACGCGCAATAATTACCAGCTCCTCATGTTCATCTTTGCCTCTGAAGATTTCAATCAGGCCTACAAACGAATGAAATACCTTCAACAGTATGGAGCATATCGTAGAACGCAAGCCGCACAAATTTTAGGCACGCAAGAGCAGTTAACTGGAAAGAAGCAGGAACTGGAGCAGAAGAAAAACGAAAAGACAAGTTTACGAAATACGGAGCAAAAACAAAAGTCGACCTTAGAAAAAGAAAAGAAAGATCAGGATAAACTTTTAGTCAAACTTACTGATCGCGAAAAAAAATTAAAGAAAGATTTAGCAGATAAGCAAGCTGCTAAGAAGAAACTAGATCGCGCCATTGAAAATCTCATCAAAAAAGAAATTGAAGCTGCTCGAAAAAAAGCAGTAGCGGCAGGAAAAAAGAATATCACCAATAGCAATGTTTTTACATTAACTCCGGAAGCGGCAAAATTATCAAACAGCTTTTCAGGCAACAAAGGATTATTGCCATGGCCAGTAAATGAAGGAACCATCTCCAGTATGTTTGGAGAACATCCTCACAAAGAATTGAAAGGAATTATGGTAAAGAATAATGGTATCGATATTCAGAGTGGTAGAGGAGCCACAGCAAGAAGTATTTTTGAAGGAACCGTGAGTGGTGTGATAACCATTCCAGGAGCTGGTAAAGCTGTTATTATTCGACACGGTGATTACCTCAGTGTGTATTCTAATTTAGAAACGGTATCAGTTAATACTGGAGATAAAGTGAGCACAAAACAATCTATTGGAACTTTGGGAGAAGGCGAAGGTTCTAAAGGAGAAATACATTTAGAGATTTGGAAAAACTCTTCGAAGTTAGATCCTAAAAATTGGTTGGCAAGAAAATAATTTATTCTTGATTACACTAATCCTTGATTGATCGCTTTTGCAACCGCTTCAGTCATGCTTACTACATGTAACTTCTCGTAAATATTTTTCATGTGTGATCGTACTGTTTCATAACTGATATGACAATGGTCGGCGATCATTTTATAACTCATTCCTTTTACTAAGCATCCCAGCACTTCCTTTTCACGATTCGACAAATTATAATTGGGAATTTCTTTTGCAACTACAGGAGGTGGTTGTTGTAAAAAGCCAAGTACTTTGCGAGCAACGGTAGGACTCATTGGTGATCCACCTTGATATACCTCCACTATAGATTCCAATATTCGAGAAGGAAGTGTGTTCTTCAAAATGTAACCAGAGGCTCCAGCGCAAATTGCAGCAAACACTTTATCATCGTCTTCAAAAGATGTTTGCATTAATACATTTAGTTTTGGAAATAATTTTTTTATTGTTTTCAATCCTTCGATGCCGCTTACATGAGGCATTTCAATATCCATCATAACCACATCGGGTTCACAGGAATCGATCTTCGTTTTTATATCCACACAATCAACAAAAGCTCCTACTAAAGAAAATCCAGGTGCCTCTTCAATAAAAGATGACATGGACTCAAGGAATAAATTATTATCATCAAAAACTGCTACACGAATCGACATAAATTCTTTTTATTTATTTCTCTAAACTACGAAATTCAAATGAATAAAACTGCATCTGTAAATTAAGCAATTAGATCGCATAGGTTTTCTTATCGAATTGTTGTTTACCACAATTTAATTGAAAATAAAGATCAACTTAACAAATAAAACATACATCTTACAAATAAAATGAAAGGTGTTGAATGGCAAGTTGCTATAAGAATTAAAAAGATGTCTATTATTAGAATTGATTCTAGAATACCCTTTTCACGCTTCTCTTTTGATGAAATTTGGATTCATTTCAATCATCTTCAATTTATATAATCACTCAATACTTTCTATTTCAACTGTTTATCTAAATACTAGCAATAGTATTCATGGAACCCGCTAAAAAAAATACTACCTTTGCCCTGTAAAATTCTAAAAATGAATCTGACTATATTTATTGGATTTCTTGGAGGCATGGGCGCTCCTGAAATAATATTACTTCTCGTAGTAGTACTACTCTTTTTTGGAGGAAAGAGAATCCCTGAACTTGCTAAAGGATTAGGTAAAGGCATAAGAGAGTTTAAAGATGCATCAAAAGGAACTGGTGAAGAAGGAACAAAAAAAATAAGCGATAAAGATTAATTCTTCGTCAATAAATAAAAATAAGAAAGGGAGTCCGAATGGGCTCCCTTTTATTTGTATTACTATTTTTTTTATTTCACTGGATAACAAATTTCAGTTAGCCATTTTGTAGAATCTTTTTCAGTCATAGGATCTGTAACATATTTTTCCCATGGTGCGCCAATCACTTCCAATTTATTTGTTTTGATGTATGTGTCTGCCGCTTCATGTCCTGCAGGGGTTCCTTCATAAGGACCCAGATAAGAAACAACTAACATATTACCGCCTGCATATTTTCCGAGTTGAATATTACCTTCTTTTTTTGCAGTTTTATTAACTGGTATACAAGCATCCAATTCCCAATTAGTTTCAGACTCCGAATAATAAATTGCGAAAGGTGCACCAGTTTGTTCCAATTTTTGAGATTGCATTACACCCATCAATGCACCATAATGCGTTCCTAATTTTTGTCCAATGGTAGCAATACTTACTGTATCATGAATAAAAATATATTCAGCTGCTGGCATTACTTTCACCTCCATATTAAAAGTTGGAGCAACAGATACTGGATTTTTTTCGGCTGCTTCACTCAAAGCTTTCAACCCACTATCGAATGTATCTTCCATCATACCGACACCCATTTTCCAAAACAAACGCATGAACGGATTAGCTCCTACTTCACTGTCAAAATACCAAGTTACGTTAGTTTCTTCGCCATCTTTTTCAAAACGGAAACCACTGAGAGCATCCTTTTCTCCTTCAAAAGTAAGTAGGGTAACAATTGATTCGTTTTCCTTTACATCTGACAATGTCATTTGTCCAACGCCGGTCTTATCTCCCACCCAAGAATAACTCGCACCATTACCTGATGGAATTTCATTGTAAGTAATTTTCATTTCTGGATCCATCGCCTTCCATGGACTCCAATTTTCCCAATTCTTCATTACGTTCACTTGATTAAAAATTGAAGGAGTCGAAGCTTTCATATTCATGCTTCTTTCAATATGTATTTTAGATGGCATCATCCAACCAATAATAGCAAGCACTACTATTAGAATAGTTAGCACAAGTAAAATTTTCTTTAGAATTTTCATGAGATTAGTTTTTTAATTGAGGTGTAAAACTAATTAAATGGATTGAATCAAAAATAGCATGTATGAATCCATCTTCATTTATTTTATTTATCAATCACTTCCTTTTCTATTAAAAAATGAGCCTCTATGGATTAAAACATATTGTAAATCAGATCATAATGTTTAATGAAACAGGATTTCATTACTTTCGCAACATGCAGAAAATTACCGTACTTGGCGGAGGGAGCTGGGCAACAGCTTTAGTAAAAATTTTAAGTAATGAAGCTGATGAGATTCATTGGTGGGTACGCAATCCGGAAACCGTTACTTTCATTCAGCAATATCAGCATAATCCAAATTATTTAAGCGATGTTACTTTAGATTTAAATAAAGTAAAACCGACGAGCAATATTAAAGATGCTATACAATCTTCTTCAATTATTTTGCTTGCAGTCCCATCCGCATTTTTAAAAACAACTTTAAAAGACATTACTGAAAAAGACTTTATGGACAAGATTGTTTTTTCTGCAATTAAAGGAATTGTTCCTGAACACAATTTGATTGTTGGAGATTTCATGCAGCAATATTTTAAAGTTCCTATTCATCGAATGGGTGTTATTACTGGACCTTGTCATGCAGAAGAAGTTGCGCTCGAGAAATTGAGTTATTTAACAGTAGCATGTCCCGATATTACTACCACTTCTACGATGGCGAAATTACTAACGTGTAGGTATATACGAACTATTGTTTCAGACGATATTTTCGGAACTGAATACGCTGCCGTATTAAAAAATATTATGGCAATTGCTAGTGGCATTTGTCATGGACTCGGGTATGGAGATAATTTTCAAGCCGTATTAATTTCCAATGCCATTCGCGAAATAAAAAGATTTGTGGATGCTGTTCATCCCATCAAAAGAGATATTAATGATAGTGC
>JANOAX010000175.1:0-27483 GCA_031411335.1 Bacteroidota bacterium | reverse complement strand
TGCATTTGCCTGCTTTGGTTAGATGGGTGGATCGACTCAATATTAAATCATCGTGGAAGGAGAAAATGCATATTTGGGAGCGTTGCTCTCGAGCTGATTTTTTTGTGTTGTGGAGCTTATCTTTGTTACGTTATATGGTATTTGCATTTCAGCAATTAATTTTATTTGCGATCATCTTACCCTCCGTTTCTTTTCCTTTGATGATGGGATTGTCTGCCCTCTCGTTTTTTCTAATTACGATCATTCCTAGCATCGCCTTAGGAGAATTGGGTGTTCGTGGAGGAGTGAATATCGCTGTTTTTGGTTTCGCTGGATGGATGAGTTCCGATGTGTTGATGGTTACTTTCGCTTTGTGGTTTGTTAACTTAGTCATTCCTGCTTTGTTGGGTGCTTGTTCTATTTTATTTTTAAAATTTAAAGGAACAACTGAAAAAGTCCAATGATCTTTATTCTCTTAAATACCGTCTATCTTTTGTTGTTACTTTGGTATCGACAACATTGGCAAATGGCACGAACTATTTTACCTGAGTCTCTTCAAATGGATGAATTACCAAGTGTCTCTGTCATTGTACCCGTTCGAAATGAAGGGAAGAATTTGTCGGAATTTTTAAAGCAACTAACATATCAAAATTATCCAAAGGAAAAAGTGGAATGGATTTTTGTGAACGATCAAAGTGAAGATAATTCACTAGGAATTTTAAGTTCATTTACGTCAACGCCAATCGTAATTCTTTCCTTACAACCATCAGAAGGAAAAGGGAAAAAATTCGCATTGAAAAAAGGGATCGAGCAGGCAAGGGGAAGTTGGATCGTAACAACGGATGCCGATTGTACATTTAATGAGAATTGGATTCTTTCTCTGATTGAAAATGGAGTGGATAAAAATGCAGACATGGTTTGTGGAACCGTGCAAGTGAACACCAATAATCTTTTTATGCAAAATTTTCAAGCAATGGAAACAGGCATTTTGCAACTTTCCGGAATCGGCTCATTGTATGCGGGATATCCATTGCTAAACACAGGTGCGAGTTTGGCATTTAAAAAAGAAGCTTGGTTGAAAGTGCAAGGATATGCTTCGAATGAATATATTGCTTCAGGTGACGATACTTTTTTAATGTTGTCTATGCATCAACAAAACGATTTGAAAGTGATAGGCTGTCCAACTAACAATGCCAATGTAACAACGCATGCGGTGAATTCATGGCAAGAAATTATTGGACAACGCTTGCGATGGAATGGAAAAGTTAAACATTATCACTTGGGATATATTCATGTAGTAGGTTCGATTGTTTTTTTAGCCGCATTATCATGGGTGTATTTACTGCTTGCATGGTGTTGGATTGGCTATTCTATTGAATTATTATTTCTAGTTTTTGTATTGAGGCTAACGGCAGAATTTATGCTGTTAAAGGAGTGGCAATCCTTCACAGGGAAAAAGTTTTCATGGATTCATGTCCTATTGATGTCGTTCATATATCCCCTATTCACCGTTTTTTCAATGGTTTTCAGACCTTTTATGAAGAACAGTTGGAAGGGCAGAGCCTGTGAATAATTAGTTCGTAGTTGTGAAAGTAAATTCAGATAATTCTTTTACTTTGCAATAGATTAAATTACTATGAAAAAGTTTATCTCTCTCTTCATCTTGTTGCTCTCCGTTTCAACTGGATTTGCACAAAAAAAGCAGCCTGCTATCAAGGCCTATACCAGCGATGAATTTAAATTGGCAAAGAAGGATGCTGAAGCCTACTATAAAGAATTGAATTATTCCGCTGCTTTAAAAATTTATGAGCGACTTTTGGTGAATGAACCAAACAGCGCCGAGTTTAACTATAAAATGGGAATGTGTTATATCAACACCAATGTGGGAAAGCACAAGGCAATTCCATATTTGGAATTTGCTGCAAATGCAAATACAAAGGATAAACCAAAGGACGTCACTTTTGATTTGGGGAAAGGATATCTCTATGCCGGACTTTATGATAAAGCCATCGAAACGTTTGAAGCATTTCGTTTGGAAAAGGGCGGTTCAGTAGATTCGAAATTGAAATTTAATCAGTGGGTAGATTGGAGTCATGCTGCAAAAAAAATGAGTGGAGAACCTGTCACTTGCACTTTTGAGAATTTAGGAAAATCAGTGAATTCTAATCAAGCGGATTATCGTCCCATAATTGGAGCTGCTGATAACATTGTTTATTTTTGTTCGAAAAGAAAAGGTACCGTAGGCGGACTCACAGATGATTTTGGTGAATCACCTTCGGATGTGTATTTTTTTATGAATGGAGATTCGGCAATTGGAAAAGCGAAGAATGCAGGCATTAATTTGAATACTGAATTTTATGAGGAAACCATGTATTTAAATGTAGGTGGTGACATGATGTTGATTTATAGAGAAGGTCCGGAGTCGAATGGTGATATATTCATGGCAACCATGAAAGGGAAGTCGTGGGATAAGCCGGTATTGCTCTCCGATGATTTTAGGACAAAAGTTTTGGAAACCGGTGCATCCATCTCTCCCGATGGAATGACACTTTATTTTTCAGCCGAAGCGGTAGATGGAAAAACAGGAAAAGACATTTGGATATGTACTCGTTCATCTTCCACCAATTGGTCTAAACCTGAAAAATTGCAAGGTCCCATCAACACCAATGGCGATGAAGATAATCCTTTGATGTGGGTAGATGGAAAAACACTTTTCTTCAGTTCTACCATGCATGGAAGTATGGGTGGATTAGATATTTTTAAATCATACCGAACAAGTACAAGTGAAGGGTTCGGTGCTCCCGAAAATTTAGGTTATCCATTCAACAGTGTTTACGACGATTATAATATTGCGCTTTCTTGTGATGGTAAAACTGGATTTATTGCATCGGTTCGTGAAGGAGGATTGGGTGATTATGATATTTACAAATTTACTTTTGAGAAATCCATTGTAAATGTTCCGATGTGTTGGCTGAAAGGAAAAGGCATTACGAGTATTGGTACAGCAGCTAAGGGAGCCTTAGTTTTCGTCACAGAAGCTACCACAGGCGCTTCAGTTGCCGAAATTGAAGCGAATGAGGCAACAGGTCGTTTTGATGTTGCATTAGCACCTGGCGATTATAAAATCCTATTGAAGCATCCTAAAGCAGGTAGAGTAGAAGCCAACATAAAAGTGGAGGCCGGACAAAGTCGTCTCGACCTCGATTTAGTTTTCCCGTAAATTTAATTTTAAGCAAAACAAACATGATCACCTTACACAAACCATTGGCTTTTTTTGATTTGGAAACAACCGGCGTAACCGTAGGTGCAGATCGAATTGTTGAAATTAGTATTTTAAAATTAATGCCCGATGGTTCGCGTCCTATTTATACGCGACGTATCAATCCAGAAATGCCAATTCCCATTGGTGCATCTAAAGTGCATGGCATTTACGATGCGGATATCGCCAACGAACCAAATTTTTTGGCGCTTGCACCCGAGATCAATTCATTTATTGGAAATGCCGATTTAGCAGGATACAATTCCAATAAATTTGATATTCCCATGTTGGTCGATGAGTTTCTTCGTGTCGATTATCATTTCGATATGAAAGGAAGGCGCATGATTGACGTGCAAAATATTTTTCATAAGATGGAACAACGCACACTTGCTGCTGCGTACAAATTTTATTGCAACAAGCAAATTGAGAACGCTCATAGCGCCGAAGCGGATATCATTGCAACCTACGAAGTTTTTGTAGCGCAGTTAGAACGTTATCCAGAACTCAATACCGACATTGATACCTTACATCAGTTCACCAGCATGAATAAAAATGTGGACTTAGCCGGACGCATTATTTTCAACGAAAAAAATGAAGAGGTATTCAACTTTGGCAAACACAAAGGTCGCACTGTAAAAGATGTTTTCGAAAAAGAATCCAGTTACTACGATTGGATGCTCAAAGGCGATTTTCCAGCTGAGACCAAACAAGTGTTGACAGCACTCCGGTTGAGAGGACTTTCGTCTAAATAGCTTCTGGTCGCGAAGCTTCGCGACTAGCTTCTAGCTTCAAGATTCAAGATTCTGGCTTCTAACTTCTAGCTTCAAGATTCAAGTGTCGAGCATCGAGCATCGATCATCGAGTATCGTGCATCGAGTGTCGAGCATCTAGTATCGAGCATCGAGTATCGAGCATCGAGCATCGAGTATCGACACGCAAATTCCGTTCATTCACCAAATTTTCTCCTATTATATTGGTTTTCCGAAAAAACTCCTTACTTTTAATCTCCTAACCTAAATCTAACTTTCATGGCCTTTCGTAATCGAATTCTACTTGCTTTGCTATTTTGTTTTTTTTCTCATTATTCTAAGGCGCAATTCGTCACTATTCCCGATACTAATTTTGTGAATTGGTTAAATAATAATGGATATTCATCTTGTATGAATGGGAATCAAATGGATACTACCTGTAACCTTGTTGTAAACGCAGTAAATCTGAGTTGTTCTTCTTCAAATATTAATGACTTAACTGGTATTGCATATTTTGATAGTTTGGATACACTTCAGTGTAATTCTAATTTTCTGACTTCAATATCTAGTTTGCCAGATTCGTTGAAGGTTCTGATTTGTGAGTATAATGATCTCACATCACTTCCAGTTTTGCCTTCTTCGTTGAAAATTTTAAGGTGTGAAGGAAATAATATATTAACACTCCCGTCATTACCAAGTTCGTTAGAATATCTACAGTGTAGATTAAATCAAATTGCATTTCTTCCTTCGCTTCCATCTTTTTTAAAAACGTTGGAGTGTAGTAATAATTTTATTTCCTCAATGCCTACTTTGCCTTCGGGTCTGGAATCATTATCCTGCGCCTATAATCAACTTACTTCACTTCCAGCTTTGAATAGTTCGCTAGTTATCCTAGTTTGCAGTCATAATCAGCTTACTTCCTTACCAATTTTACCAGATTCTCTTGTTACTCTTGCTTGTAATCACAACTTGCTTGATTCCCTGCCTGAATTTCCAGATAGTCTAGCTGTGTTAAATGCATCTGACAACCTACTAACAAGTTTGCCTGAATTAAAAGCATTCCAAATGTTAGTTATAAGTAATAATGTTGGGATTACTTGTTTGCCTCCAATAAGGGAACTTTTTGAATTTCATTGGTTAAATACAGGTATTAATTGCTTTCCAAATAGAATAGCTGTCACCTTTGATGTCCCATCGATTTTTGGATTTCCAATTTGTGATTTGATTAACTCGAATGGTTGCCAATCATATTGGAATATCAGAGGGAAAGTTTTTTCTGAACAGAATATTAATTGTGTATTGGATTCAAATGAACTAGTTGTAGCAAATGTAAAATTGAATCTGTATGATAATGGAAATCTTGTTCAACAAACATATGTTAATTCACTTGGTCAATATTCATTTGATGCCGACTTTGGCACTTATACATATAATATAGATACGATAGGAGTTCCATTTATCTTTGCATGTCCATCTTCATTTAGCTATACTTCAGTAGTAAATTTTACAAATTTATTCCATGAAAACAAAGATTTTTCTTTTAACTGCATGCCTGGTTATGATGTGGGCGTTTTATCGATAAGTAGAGATTCAGGAATTTTTAGACCAGCTAATTATGCAGTCGTTGCATTGTCAGCTGGCGATATGGCATCTCCGTACAATGTGATTTGCACGAGTGCAGCAAGTGGAGTTGTGAAAATAATAATTAATGGTCCTGTAACTTTTATCAACGCAGCACCTGGTTCACTAATACCAATCGTGAATGGAGATACATTATTGTATTCAATTCCTAATTTCGGAGCGGTGAATTTTTATAGTGATTTTCGATTCCTTGTGCAAATAGACAATCTTGCCCAACTCAATGATCAAGTTTGTTTCAATGTATTAGTTACTCCTGTTGCAGGTGACAATAATCCAGCAAATAATTACTACTCTCATTGTTTCACTGTCGTAAATAGTTACGATCCTAACGACAAACAAGTCAGTCCTTCTGGATTGACAGATACATCGAATTACGAATTAACTTATACAATTCGATTCCAAAATACTGGTAATGCTCCTGCACAGCATGTTTATGTGTTGGATACACTCGACCAAAACATCGATGAAAGTACTTTCCAGTTGTTAACATATAGTCACGAGCCACAAATTCAAATTATAGGAAAGCGTGTTCGTTTTAATTTTCCCAATATTAATTTACCCGATAGTGTCAATAACGAACCCATGAGTCATGGTTTTGTTCAGTATCGAGTAAAACGAAAAAACAATCTTCCGATCGGCACACAAATTCACAACACCGCCTACATTTATTTTGATTTTAATCCACCTGTACAAACAAATACTACTGTAAATGAAATAGCAGTGACTTCAGGAGTTGGAGTAGGAGAGTACCAAAACCCAATCCTATTTTCCATCTTCCCAAATCCATTATCGAGCGGACAACTGCTCAACATCTATTTTAATTCATCTGAAAAAAAGAAAGCGGAATTGAGTGTATATGATCTCAGTGGACGAAAATTGTTTGCTCAGTTTGTGAATGCCTCCGAACAATCTCAAGTAGTTGCATTATCGAATATTTCTCCAGGAGTTTATTTAGTGGTAGTGAACGATGGAAAACTTCAAGCACAACAGAAATTGGTTGTGATGAAATAGCTTTGAAATAGTCCACAGAAGAAATAATGATTTTTCCGCCGCAGATTCTCGCTGATTTTTTATGATCAACTATGATTATATTGAACAAGAGCATCTTAACCTTTGCGGCTTTGCGCCTTTGCGAGAAACTTTTTCGGCGCGTAGCCTCTGCGAGAAAAAAAATCAGATCCGAAGTGAAATTTTATTTCTTAGATAAAATCAAGTAGCTAGCAGCCAAAAGCCAGCAGCTTCATTTTATTCGAAGTGTGAATTTAATCGACTCGAAAGTACTAATGTCGACCGAGTAAAAAAACATTCCCCAATACCAACTTTAAATCATTATATAACTTGAAATCTTTTGCGTAAAGCGCATTCAATCTTTCTCTCGTTGCAGCATCCTCTGTATTTTTCTTAGCTAACATCGCCGGAGAAAGAACACCGATTTTTAACCCTTTAAATATTTTATCTTTTTGCGGATCTCTTCCTACCCATGAAATTTTTCCAGAAAGAACTCTGAAGATATTTTTAAAGAAGGATAATTTATTTTCGACCATTAGAAATAGAATAGGAGAGAGAATCAATAATCCTAAACTCATCCCGATATCGAAAATTCTTTTGTTTCTACGATTCACAGGATTGTTAATGGAAGGTACATCTACAAAATATAAATCTCCTTTCTCATGAATGGAATTGCTTCCAATGATGAATAAGCTTTCAGGTGGTGCGATTTTTATTTCTATCTCATCCCTTCCAATCCGAAGCATTTGTCCAATGATGTCGGCCGATGAATGATTTTTTCCACAAAAAATAATTTCATTGATTTCATAGATGGAAATTAAATCGACTAACTCTTCAGGATGCCCAAGGTAATGCGAATGGATGGGCTGTTCTTTTTCTGAATTGCTTTTTTCAGCAACATACCCAATAAAATTGGTATTGCTGCCACTGAGCATGATTAACGATAACACCCGCTGACTTTCTTCCGCATCGCCAACAATGAGGAGTCGTTTTTTAATGGTGTCAGAGAATTGTTATTTTTTTATTGCACTTAAGTGTAAAAGTAAACGCGTAGCCGCAATGGATAAACTCGCCCAAGCCGTTCCGAATAAAATTAATGCTCGGGAGAATCTTAAATCTTCAGGGAGCAAAGCATAACCTACAAGAATTACAACCGTTCCCATTAACATCCCGCGTATCATGCGAGAAATGCGAATCGGAGTGTCGTACCCACCATTAAGATAGGCGCTGAGGATCCACACCCCAATGTATATGGGCACTACCACTTCCATAAAGAAGGGTGGATATTTAGCCACTTGTGCATTGATGGACCAATAATTTTTGATAGCGATCATTCCACCATAAATGAATAACCCATCTAACAAAGGCAACCAAACTCGAGTCAGAAAACGATGTGCAATGGAAATTCCAGCTCTCAACCAAATCGCGATGTTGATGAGAAATGCAAATAAAGCAGCTCCACCTGGAGCAAAATGTTTGCGAGCAAAGATGACCATCGCTTTGTAAAAAACAAAAACATAATTCACACTGCTCTTTTTAGTGCTCTCCCCTTTGTAATGAATAATTCGTGTATCAGCGAAGTAATAATTTTTATAGCCTGCCTTTGTAATGCGGTAGCTTAAATCAATGTCTTCGCCATACATGAAAAAATCTTCGTCGAGTAATCCGGTTTTGTCAAGCGTCTCTTTACGCATCAACATAAAGGCGCCCGACAATACATCCACTTCATTCGTTTTGTTTTTATCTAAATATCCTAAATGATATTTCCCAAATGTTTTGGAAGTAGGGAAGAGGGTAGCAAATCCAAAAATTTTATAGAAGGCAACGGCTGGTGTAGGAAGTCCTCGCTTTGATTCAGGTAAGAAATTACCTTTGCCGTCAATCATGTGCACACCTAATCCTCCTGCCTCGGGATGCGCATCCATAAATGCACATACTTTCTTCAACGTTTCTTCTTCAACAACCGTATCTGGATTTAAAAGTAAAATGTATTCTCCTACAGCTTGTCGAATTCCTTGGTTATTTGCTTTTGAGAATCCAACGTTGTCAAGGTTCGCAATAATTTTTACCTGTGGGAAAAGTTGAGCCACCATGTCTACACTTCCGTCGCTCGAGTGATTGTCGACTACAAATATTTCTGCTTCCAAACCTTGCATGGCAGGCTGTAAACTTTGCAAACATTGTTGCAAGAAATATCTTACGTTGTAGTTAACAATTATGATACTGAGCTTCATCGGCGATTAAAGGCGGGTTATTTCACCAAATGATTTTCGTAAGGAATACGATTAATAATGGATCTTCCTAAGGTAACTTCATCGGCATATTCTAATGCACCACCAATGGCGACGCCTCGAGCGAGTGTACTAATTTTTATAGAATACGGTTTTAGTTTTTTGTATAAATAAAATAAAGTAGTATCTCCTTCCATCGTAGTGCTTAATGCTGAAATGACTTCACCCACTTCGCCTTTTCCAATTTTATCACATAAACTTTCAATGTTTAGCTGTGAGGGACCAATGCCATCCATTGGCGAAATTAATCCACCCAATACATGATAATGTCCTTTGTAGGAAGAAGTATTCTCAATGGCAATCACATCACGAATATCTTCCACTACACAAACGGTGAGCGCATCACGATTAGGATCGGCACAAATAGTACATAAATTTTCAGCAGTGATATTATAACAGTTTTGGCAATAACGTAACTCTTTGCGCAATCGTATTAACACTTCTCCAAAATTATTTACATTTTCAGGAGATGTTTTTAAAAGGTGCAATACCATCCGCAGTGCACTTTTTTGTCCAATACCAGGCAGTTGAGCAAAGGCATCAATGGCTTCATCGAGAATTTTAGAGGGAATTTGCAAGGGATCTTATTTTGTACAAATTTATGAATACTCCTTGTTCAAAAAAATTGATTTGGACTTTAATATGCACCGTTTAACGAATTTACTTTGCAAAGAACTTAAAGAATATGTCACCAGCTCTCGTTATCTTCCTCATAGCCGCCTATTTCCTAGTACTCTTATGGATTTCTTGGTTCACCTCAAGGGGGGCCGGGAATGAAGCCTTTTTCCTCGGAAATAAGTCGTCCCCGTGGTATATTGTTGCTTTTGGCATGATTGGAACTTCGCTTTCTGGTGTCACTTTCGTGTCAGTCCCCGGTACCGTAGCGGCTTCCGGAATGTCGTACCTGATGGTGGTTTTTGGATATTTTATTGGATATATGGGCGTCGCATTTATTCTATTGCCTCTTTATTATCGCTTACAACTCACTTCTATTTATCATTATTTGGAACAACGCTTTGGTACTACTTCTTATAAAACAGGCGCTACTTTTTTCTTGGTGTCGAGAACGGTTGGTGCTACTGCCCGACTTTATCTCGTCGTGCGTGTCTTGCAAGAATTAGTATTGAATCAAATGGGGATTCCTTTCATTGTTACTTCCGTGGTTATTTTATTACTGATTTTGGCATATACATTTAAAGGTGGCGTGAAAACAATTGTGTGGACAGATACCTTGCAAACTACTTTTATGTTGGGCGGACTTATCGCATGCGTGATTTATGTATTGCAACATCTCGATCTTTCTTTTACACAAGCATGGGCGCAGATGGATGCATTGGATTATGATAAGTTTTTGTTCACTGATATTAATTCTCCCGCGCATTATATTAAACACTTATTAGGTGGAGCATTCATTGCGCTCACGATGACTGGTCTCGATCAGGAGATGATGCAAAAAAATATTTCGGTGCGTACATTAAAGGATTCCCAAAAAAATGTGGTAACGCTAAGTATTATTTTAATTTTTGTGAATTTCTTGTTCTTGTTTTTAGGTGGAGTATTGTATTTGTACAGTAATCATTACAACCTTGGATTGAAAGGCGATGATTTATTCCCCACACTGGCCATGCAATATTTTCCTCCTGTGATGGGCTTGGTATTTATTATTGGATTGATCTCTGCTTTGTTCCCTTCGGCTGATGGAGCCATCACAGCTTTGACTTCAAGTTTTTGTATTGACATTGTCGGGATTCAAAGAAATAAAAACATTTCAGAGGAGAAAAGAGTGAGTATTCGCCGAAAAGTTCATCTTAGTTTTGCATTGGTGTTCTTACTTTGTGTTTTAATCTTTCATTGGATCGACAATCGATCCATCATTGATCTCATCTTAAAACTTGCAGGCTATACCTACGGACCACTCCTTGGATTATTTGCTTTTGGTGTATTGATGAAATCAAAACTGAAAGAAAAATTAGTTCCTGTAATATGTTTGTTGGCTCCTTGTTTGTCGTGGGTCCTCGCCGAAAATGCTCCGCTCTTATTGAACGGATTTAAGTTTGGCTACGAACTTTTATTGGTCAATGGATTTATTACTTTCTTAGGACTGTATTTTATCCGTAAAAAAGAATAATTACTTTTCAGATGGGTAATATCATTTATACATAATGGATAGTCCATTTATTAAACATAAATGGAAACATATTTCGAGCAATAAATTTTAATAAACAGTAGTTTCGTTCGGAACGGTGCGGAGGTCGTCCACGCAACAGTGCGAACCGATTTTTGCTGAACCGATGAAGCAGAGATATAGCACAAAAGATTGTTCAGGGGTTGCGCAAGAAAGTAGAAAGCAGAAGCTGCAAAAATTGGTTGGTGTTGGGTGGCGTGCTTTCTTTGGTTACTTTCTTTTCACGTAAAAGAAAGTAACAATTAAAATAGGACTAGAATCTTAGTTTAAAACCTAGATTTATATAACTGATATCCGAAGAACTAAATCTCTCTTATTTATATAATATAAATTCAATACATGGAAGTGTTAGGTGCTAAGCAGAGTAAAAATATAATTATAATTATTTGAACTATTAAATTTATATGAATGGTATTACACAGGTCGAACAATTAAATTTCCTCCAAGGATATTTACTACTTCCACTTCTACATCCATCTCCACAAATCCACTTTCGCAACTCGCAGTATAAATATGATCGTTTATAATTACTTTTCCTGATGGACGAAGTAACGACGAAGTTTTTCCGCGAGTGCCAATTTCCGGAAGATTAATAGCCGACGAATAGCCTGTTCCAGATGAGAGTTCAGTGGCTAACACCATTTTCTTAAACACCGGACTACTGGCTAATAATTTACTGGAAAAAAGAAACAGTACTAACGCTCCCGCCATACCTAAAAGTACAGTAGCAATGGATGAGGAGAATGCTAGAGAACTTACCCCACTAAAATCAAGTCCATCATTTCGAAGTAAACTACTGGTCAATCCAAAGAGAAGTAGTGCTAATCCAGAAATGCCTGCTACACCAAATCCAGGAATAACAAAGATCTCCGCAGCAATGAGTAAGATCCCAATAATTGAAAGGAGAATTTCCCAGTTAGCGGCTAACCCATCTAAATAAAGCGGTGCAAAATACATGACCGCAGCTAAGACAGCAATGATTAATGGAAATCCAATTCCAGGTTGTTGTAATTCGAAATATAATCCGCCCAACATTAATAAAATTAATACTCCTGAAATAGCAGGATGCATTAACCAGCCAATCGCACGATCAACCAGAGTTGGTGTATATAAAATGGTTTTGTAATTCGTAATTCCAGCTAAAGCCAACGCTTCTTTTTCACTCTCTGCAATGCCATTACAATAATTTAATTTCAAAGCTTCGGTACTGGTTAGCGTTAGTACCTTGCCCGAATCATTCACTCCTTCAATAGCAATTCGAGGATCCACCATCGCTTCTGCAATTCTTGGATCGCGCCCGCGTGCTTCTGCAGTAGAACGCATCATACTGCGCATATAACTTTGGTACTTATCGGGCAAGGCTTCGGCATTTTCAGTAACTACAGTGGCCGCTCCTATGCTCGCTCCTTTGCGCATGTAAATTTTTTCACAAGCGATGGAGATCAGTGCTCCCGCCGACGCTGCATTGTTGTCGATGAAGACGATCACCGGAATTTTACTGTTCAAAAATAAAGTTCGAATACTATCGGCAGCATCCAATAGTCCGCCGTAGGTATTCATCCTTACCATCACCAGATCAGCACGCTGGACTTGAGCTTCCAGTAATGCTTTGGAAACCTGTCTGGCTATTCCAGGACTAATTTCTTCCTTTATATCTATTTGATATACAATAGATTGTTTCGTTGAATCACCAGATCCTAATGCTTCATATACGTTGATTCCTAGGAGTAACGTTATAAGTGCGAGAATGAAATAGTTAGATGTTTTCATCGTGTTAATTAAAGTGTTGAAAAGAGAAATGAGAATAGAGAGTCATGCTGAGGGCTTAATGGTATACTTGTGTAAATATATGAATGAAAAGCTGATAGGTCTAAACAAGGTGAAGATGAGGATTTTAATATTGTTATTGATCATGATGGGAGGACAGGTGCAAGCCAATAATCCCGATTCTTTGTTGACTCGTTGGATCAATGGAAAGAAATTTTTGTTGCACAAAGTAAGTCCAAAGGAAACGTATTCGAGTTTGTCTCGACAGTATCATGTTCCAGTTGCTGAAATACAAGCCGCCAATCCCAAATCAATTAATTTGAAGATTGGTGAAGTGATTAATATTCCGGTTTCAGCATCAACTGCAACTACAACTACAATTGCAACTACAACTACAATTCCATATCCAGCAAAGAGTGTAGTGGAGCAACAGGAATCACCTAAAGTAAAACCAACAGCTCCATCGAGTCCATCTAAAGAGGGCAATTCAAAGCAAACTCATACTGTTCAAAAAGGCGAAACGTTATACGCGATTTCTAAAATGTACGGGATGTCTGTTGATGATTTGAAGAAAATAAATGCATTGAATTCAAATGCAGTGGCTGTTGGACAAAAATTAAAAGTAAATGCGCTTTCTAAATCGGTAGTTCCAGTACAACAGGAAATCGTAAAAGCATCTTCTGAATTGAAAACGGTCAATGAGAATGAAACCAAAGAAATCGTTGTTAAATCATCGCCAGCCGTTGCTCCTAAGGAAGAAGTAAAAGAAACGCCAAAGGAAATAGTGACAACACCAGTGATTCTAGAAACTACAAAGACGATTGAAAACAAATCAACCGATACAACTGAACTTCCGAAGGTCTATAATAATCCAGGTACATCACGTTCAAGTGTAATTGAAAAGGATCCGAAGAGTGGAGTAGAAGTAGAAAAAGTGACGGAAATTGGAGTAGCAACATGGTTGGTCGAGGGAGATTTGAATCAGAATAAGTTTTATGCTTTGCATCGTACCGCTCCGGTGGGTTCTATCATCAAAGTAACTAACCGAATGAATAATAACTCGGTGTTTGTAAAAGTGGTGGGCACTTTACCTGACACTGGCGACAACAATGCAGCCATCATCAAAATAACTCAAGCTGCAGCACAACGCATTGGTGCCATCGATCAAAAATTTACAGCCGAGCTTAGCTACGGTATCACCCGATAATCAACCCTAGCAGGTTATGCCCGGCGCTCTTCTGAAAAGGGGGGCGCTATTTTCTTGATGAAATTTGCGAATAGTTTATCCTAATCCTTGCTTTTCGACTTTTCTTCCCCTTGATTTTACTTTCGTTTCATTCTTTATTGAAGTACCTTTGACCAAATTGAATTCAAATATGCTTCTTATTCATTTTATGAATGGAGTCACTTAGTAATCATTCATGAAAGTCCTCCTGACCACACTTAATGCAAAGTATATTCATCTGAATTTGGCGATACGACTTTTGTATTCATTAAATAAGCACCGTGAAGGCCTCGATTGGAAAGAGTTTACCATCAAGGAAAAACCAGACGATATAGCGAATGTATGCAAGGACTATGATGTCATCGCATTCAGTTGTTATATCTGGAACATTACGCCCACTTTAGCTGTTGCTCGTCTCTTGAAGCAATTGAATCCAGAAATAAAAATATTGTTAGGAGGTCCAGAAGTAAGTTATGAGTATGATGATTTCATTGCTAAGGATGAAGTAGATTACATCATCGTGGGTGAAGGAGAAATTCCGTTTTCATTATTCCTTGATCATTATCCTAACATTGATCAAGTACCAAATCTCGTACACAAATCGAAAGGTGAAGTGAAAATGTTTCCAAAGGATTTAACTTTTAATTTGGAGGATTATAGAGGAATTAATCCGTATGAAAATGATGATGCAAGCCAATTATATAATAAAGTATGTTATGTAGAAACATCGCGAGGCTGCCCGTATAAATGCGAATTTTGTTTGGCGAGCCTCGATAATAAAGTAAGGTATTTACCTATTGAAGATATTAAATCAAACTTATTGTATTTGATGGAACGTGGAAGAACCATCAAATTCCTAGACCGAACGTTTAATGTTAAGAAAGATTTTGCGATAGATATTTTTCAGTTTATCCTCGATCATCATCGCCCTGGTAATGTGTTTCAATTTGAAATTACAGCGGATATTGTACATCCCGATATTGTTGCGTTTATTCAAAAATACATCCCTAAAGATTTGTTCCGATTTGAAATCGGAATTCAAACGGTGAATCAAAAAGCCAATCTGCAAGTGAGCAGGAAGCAAAATTTTGACAAGACGAGTGGAGTGATCAAACAACTCGAGAATAAAATTGAGATGCACCTCGACCTCATCGTGGGATTACCACTCGATGAATGGGCAGATATTAAGATGAGTATTGAAGAAGTATTTAAGCTTCACCCTCCTGAATTGCAATTGGGTTTCTTGAAATTTTTACGCGGAACACCACTCCGGAATAAACATCAACAACACGATTATGTTTTTGATCCCATGCCTCCGTATCAGATGATTCAGAGCAAATATCTGAGTAAAGATGAACTTTATCGAATCACACTATTGGAAGAAGCGCTCGAGATATATTGGAATAAAAAACGAGCCGTGTTGACGTTAAAATATATTTCTTATCAATACAGCATCTTTGATTTTCTCCTCGGACTCGGTGAATATTTTAATAAACATCGGGATTTTCATCAACATACGTTGTATGATATTTATGATATGTTGTTTGAATTTGTAGAGCTTAATTACAGTCAGCATGTTTATCTCAAACAAATGGTGGCCATCGACTACTACGCGCAGTCGAAAGTGAAACCGCAAGAGCGGTATATGATGGATCTTCCACAAAAGGAAAAGGTGGAATTTATTGAATCACATAAACTGAACCATCATCAGTATCGATTCATTGTGTTGCCTATCTCTTTCAATTACGTAAAGCTATTAGAAACCGGAATCATTTCTCCGGCTACACATCCGCTCATTCTCCAATACAATGGAACCTCTAAACCCATGCTTCTGCAAGGTGTTTCAGAGATGGTGTATAAAGAGTAAAATTGTGCAACTCGTAAACATGAAATTTCCAATGAGTTCATTGTGAAAACCCTCGTAAACTCTGTGTTAAATGATAAACTCTAACTTTCAATTTAATCATGGATTGAATTATTAATTCATTGTTTTCCTATAAAATTCATTTGACCAAAACAAATTAACCTTTACCACAGAGAGCACCAAGATTTACACAGAGGAACACGGAGAAATTGCTTACTTATTTATTTATGCCTTTTTGTTCTGCTTATAACCTCTGTGTGCTTTGTGTAAATCTCTGTGAACTTTGTGGTAAAGAATGAACTCTAATTAGACTTTCAGCTTTATCATAGATTGAATTAATAGTTCATTGTTTTCCTCTAGAATTCATTTACTCAAAACAAACTAACCTTTATTACTGAGCGCACCAAGATTTACACAGAGTAATAGTATGATGTTTGTTTAAATATAAAAAGCCTCCGTCGCTAGACAGAGGCTCTTCTATTTTTACTAAATGAAATTGTTTACTGTAAATTCAACTTTCGAGTGATCTGTTTATCTCCTGAAGAAATATTGATTAAGTATAGACCCTTGCTCAAATGACTCAAATCGATTGCTCTCTTGTGCTCACCTGCGAAAGAGTTCAATGGATATTCAAATACTTTTTTACCCAATGTATTTGTGATCGTAACCATATAATCCGCTTGAACTTTAGCGTCAAAAGTTAAATTGAATTTACCATCATTTGGATTCGGGAAGATGTCTAATGTGTTATTGCTAAATACATCTTCAATTCCAATTACCGCACAAGTATCTAAAGCGACACAAGCTGTTCTTCCCGTGTTACATGCAATCTCTTGGAAAGTCCAGAAGTAGAAGAAATAATAATAGCCCGGTGATCCCGCATTGCTTCCTGTTATATTAACTGCGGTACTTAGATATGGATAAACAGCTCCTGATGAATTTCTATAAAGATCCACTAAACCTCTACACTTTATGAAGTAATTATTTCCAGGATAAAGAGTGAAATTAACATTGACAGTAGTCGAATTGGTAGGACTTGCAGGAATAAAAATAGTAGTGTCTGCATAGGTATTACCCTGCGCATCGATGATTTCTATGGTTCTATTACCAGCTGAACCGGAATAAACTTCAACGGATTGTAATATCACAGGTGATAATACATCGAAGTATAGACCGCGAATATCATTAGCGGTAAACATAGCACCCGCTCCTATATTGTTTACAGATTCTCCAGTGTAATCAATAGCCCCAAGAGGTAATTCTTCATCTACATAATAAGTGGTTGTTCCAGTAATGTTAGGTGAATAGTTGTTTCCAGTAGCAACAACGTTTCCTCCGCCTGCAGCATCCCACCAACGTAACGTTCCCGTTCCGGATCCACTTGCAGAAAGATTTACTTGTCCTGCACCACAACGTACATCACCAATAGTGCTCGGGTCAGGTTGTGTACTCGAAGCTATGTTGATGTAATTATTAACTTGCTTCGTGTCGGTTCCATTTGCATTGGTTGTAATTAATGTTACAGGATATATTCCCGCAACATTGTAAGTTACCATTGGATTTTGTTGAGTGGATGTACTTGGATTTCCTCCTGGGAAACTCCAATCCCAACTCGTAGGTTGTCCTGCTGAAAAATCACTGAATTGTATTGCTGCTCCCGGACAAGTAATATTTGCAGATGCACCAAAGGCACTAAGTGGAGGGTAAGATCCCGGTACATATAAACCCGACTCCCACATTCCTCTTCCATATGTCGAGGCACGAATCATTCCTGTTGCATAATAAATATGTAATTCAGAAACGATCACATTCGGTAATCCATTGTTGAAGGGTTGCCATACATTTAATGAAGCGTTTTTATAAAAGGCTCCAACATCGGTACCAATATAAATAGCATCGTTGGAATTGTTTTCATATACAATACAATTGATAGGAATGTTTGGAATCGAACCTGAAAGATTAATCCATGTCGCACCTTGATCATTGGTTTGAAAAACTTTATTGTTGTTGTTGAATCCAGAGTAAGTAATCCATGCTTTGTTTGCATCAGTATTACTGCATGCTATGGATGTAATCGTTCCTGAAGGCACATTAGAAATCGTTGTCCAGTTAGTACCTCCATTCGTTGTTAAATAAAATGAACCCGGTTTAGCAGCCCAAATAACTTGATTGTTTGCAGGAGAAACTGAAAAAGTTGTCATTGTCGTCGTGCCACCTAAATTACTGATTTTTGTCCATGAAGCACCACCATTGGTACTCTTCCACATATTAATAAATCCAGCATAAATAGTTCCTGCAGTTACCGGATCTTGACTCCAGGGTGTTACCCATGCACCCACTTCATTAATTCCTGTTGTTGCACCGCTCCAACTTGCTCCACCATTCGTTGATCGGTTTAATGATCCTTCGTATTGTGAACCCCACATGTTTTGATCGTTGTTCCAATCAATAAAAGCTAGCATTCCATCACCACCCATTACTTCTTGCCAAGTGCCATTGAGATAACGGTTGGTACCATTGTCTTGCCATCCTTGTAATAATAAGTTTGCATTGGTAGTGGATTGACCAAAGCCATACATCTGTGCAATTTGTAACCCATTACTTAAATCTGTCCAACTTGCTCCGTTGTTGGTGGTTTTAAATAATCCTCCATCATTCGCAACATAAGCAGTAGTACCATTTTCATAAACAAGATCATGGTTATCCGCATGCGTGTAAGGTGCTCCTGAACCTGTCCAATGACCATTTAATGTGAAACTGCTTCCTCCATTAGTCGAGCGCCAAACATTTACGCCACCGGTTGTAATTTCATCTTTGTTGGTTGGGGAAACTGCTATCGTTAAATCATACCATCCTTGTCCTCCTGTATCTCCTCCATTTGAATTCCATCCTAAAATATTGACTGGGGAAGATGTGGTTACTTTTGTATACGATGTACCACCATTAGTTGATCTATAGATTCCTTCGAATCCATAATCGGGAGCGGCAATTGCTGCTAAAATATAAACGTAGTTATTATCGTTGGGGGTAACGGCTAATGATAGTCGACTTACATTTGCACTAGCAGGTAGTCCGGTTGTAATTTTAGTCCAATTTAATCCATTATTTGTGGAACGATAAACTTCCGTACCGCAAGTATACACCGTGTTGGGATCGCCTGGTTTAAATTCCATATCCTTAAATGAACCAGTCTGCGTATTGGTAAATGTCGCAGCACCATCTGTGCTTCTAAATATTCCTGCAGAAGAAGCAACCAACAATGTGCTTGAATTGGTTGGGTCTAATAAAATTCTGCTTATCTGACGAGTATTGGCCATGAAATAAGACAATCCAGTGGTGTTCCATGTAGTTCCTCCATCCGTTGTCTTTAAAATTCCGATGGTGTATGTATCACCACCATCACCATCTCCAGTCGCTAAATACATAATGTCTGGATTGGTAGGATCAATCGCTAAATCCGTACATCCAATTACTTGACTGATACGATCTGTATTGGTAGCCCAAGTTGTACCGCCATCGGTCGACTTCCATAATCCTCCTGCAGGTGATCCTACAAAAAGGATGTTGGGATCATTTGGATGAATTCTTACAAAATTTAATCTTCCAGCACCTCCTCCAATTGGAATAGTAGCTGATGGTCCAATTAAGGTCCAGTTTCCTGCGTTGGCAGTTCCCATTTGAGCTTGATACTTTTGGTTTTCACGAAAAGACAAAGAAGGATCAAAACGCTCTCCTTTGGCTCCAATACGAGGAAGCATAAACCACTCCCAGCGCTTATATTGAGCAAAGCCAGGAACCTCAATTTCTTCTTGATGCACTCCTTCGTTAGCCTTTTTAGATTGACGCTTTTTCATGCGTTCAACCTGACGCTCTTTCTTTACATAATACTTGTTGAATGCTTTTTGAACATCGTAGAAGTTAACCTCCGGATTCTTCATCATTTCTACCCAATTCTGAGCAAAAACAGAAGACGACATGACCATCAAGGTCAACAGGGTAATTCGAAATAAATACTTTTTCATATAGTTGTTTTGGTTTGGTTTTGTGGCTATGTAATTTCCCTCAAATATAAAGAATTATCTTCCTCTGATAAGAATCATATTTTTAATAATCTTGGACACTTTTAAGATTCTCTTGAGTTATACAAGTAAAACCTGTTGCAACATGAATCTAGCCCAACAAATACATTGTTTTATACCGACCTACATTGACCTATTGAGGAGTTTGTGAGTTTATCGGTTGGTTTAATCTATATTACTATTTTTAGGTCGTGTCGGTATTATTTCCAAGCTATTGGTCCCTTTATTATTCGTATTGTTATATCAATAATTCTAAAATCTATATTTAACCAATTAGCAAGTTCCTCCTCGCCCCTGGAGAGGAGGCTAGGAGGAGAGGCTAGAATATTAGTAATAACTACAATTTTAAAAGTTTAAAAACTCTCTA
Organism: Bacteroidota bacterium; assembly: GCA_031411335.1. Lineage (GTDB taxonomy): Bacteria > Bacteroidota > Bacteroidia > AKYH767-A > OLB10 > JAJTFW01. Next base: position 7,069 of record JANOAX010000175.1, on the reverse strand, counting down.
TGTTTCTCCGTTCAAAAAATTGGCGATCACTTTCTGGCTTTGCGATCTTTACGTGAAAATTTTGAAATGGGAAAACTTTGCGTCCCGATAACTATCGGGATTGCGCCTTAGCGAGAAAATTTAGCGAAGGAAAAACTTGGCGGCATTGCGCATTATCGAGAAAATTTAGCGTCAAAACAATGCGATGACAACTATGCGTCCCGATAACTATCGGGATCTCGAACTTTCACCTTCAGATCTCTTAGCTCCCTGAGCTTGTCGAGGGGAGCTTGCCGAGGGGGTAGCGCAGCCTTATTTACGAAGCTTTTTTCGTCGATTTTGCTCTGCCGTTAATAAAGAAAGTTCCCTACTGGTTTGCCCAGCAATGGATGTGTTTTCTTGTGCTCTTCTCGTTAAATAGGGGAGCACATCAGCTACCGGTCCATAAGGAACATATTTAGCTACCTTATAACCTGCATGCGCTAAATTGAAACTGATATGATCGCTCATTCCTAATAATTGTGAAAAATAAATACGATGATCATTTGGAGCAATTGAATAATTATTCATGAGTTCGGTCAATAATAAACTACTTTGTTCATTATGTGTACCTGCACAAATGGCAATATGCTGAATATGCTCCAAGCAAAAACGTAATGCTTCATCGTAGTCTCGATCGCAATCCGATTTTTGTGCTTGAATGGGTGAAGGATAATGAAGTTTAATGGCTCGTTCTCGCTCTTTTTCCATGTAGGCACCGCGTACCAATTTCAATCCTAATAAATATTTTCCAGCACGAGCTCGTTGATAGGCATCTTTTAAGAAGGCTAATCGGTCATGGCGGTATAGTTGGAGTGTATTGTAAACAATAAATTCAGTGGTATTGAATTTTTCCATCATTCCCTCAGCTATTCCATCAATGGCTGGCTGAATCCATGATTCTTCAGCGTCAATGAAAACAGATACCTTACATTTAAATCCCTCTTCACAAATTTTTCGAACGCGATCTTTTACCCTGGAAAATTCTGCAGCTTCCTCTGAGCTAAGTGATTCTCCTGAACTAACTTTTTCCAATAAAGAGAATCGTGCAAGACCAGTTACTTTGAAAACACTAAAAGGTATGTTTTTATCGTGTTGCGCTCGCTGGACTGTTGCCACAATTTCAGCACAGCTATGGTCGAATTCAACCTCGTCTTCTTTTCCCTCAACAGAATAATCTAGAATGGATCCTACTCCTAACTCACCTAATCGGGCAATGGTTTTTGAACAGTCGTTGATGTCCTCTCCACCACAAAAATGTTTGAAGATGGTTTTTCGAATGATCCCTTTGATTGGTAAATGAAATTTTAATGCATTCTCTGTTGCCCAACTTCCAATTTTAACAACTGATGGATAACTGATGGCCTTGAATAACCAATAAGCTCGCTTTATCTCATAGTCAGTTCGAAAACCAAAGGAATGCTCTAAGTTGTCGAAATTTATCTTGCTGGGTCGGTCCTTGATCACGCTCAAAGATAGTAAGAAGCCCAATTTGAAAAAGATGATAGGTATTAAAAAATAAAATTATTTGAATCCTATAATGTTGGATTTCAATGCCTAAATTTGCATCGGAATTTTCGGCCTACTATAGTTCTTAAAATTCTGCGTTTCTTAAGATGGGTTTGAAGGAAATAGGAAGCGTTATCGAAGCAAAATAAATCGTTGAATGATGAGTAATGAGTTCAGTTTTATGCAACAAGGATTTCCTGTTTTTTCGGGAGAGAATGCATTGTCTCTTTTGGAAGAGTTGCTTACTGCATCCACTGATTTTTCTAAAATTTTAGTGCTTTGCGATGAACATACGTATAAGCATTGCTTGCCAATTCTTAAAAAGCAGTTACCTTCTCCTATTCTTTTTGATTTCTTTAAGATGGAATCAGGTGAATCATCAAAAGCACTTTCAGTATGTGAATCCATCTGGCAAAAAATGACTGATATGAAGATGGGCAGAAGTGATTTGCTTATCAACTTGGGTGGTGGAGTAGTGTGTGATGTAGGTGGATTCGTTGCCGCTACGTATTTGCGCGGAATTTCTTTTGTGAATATTCCAACTTCTTTAATGGGAATGGTGGATGCTGGGTTAGGAGGGAAGAATGGAATTGATTTGAATCATCATAAAAATCGTATTGGATCTTTTGCATTTCCTTTTGCTACGGTTTGCGATCCTGTTTTCCTAAATACATTGCCAGATGCAGAATGGAAGAATGGTTGCGCCGAAGTTTTTAAGCATGCACTGATTGGTGATGCACAGTTATTCGAAACACTTTCTGTTGATGGATGTACAAGAGAAAATTTTACTTCACTGATGCATTCAATTCAAGTCGTGAAATTAAAAGTAGTGGCGGATGATCCTTTTGAAGATGGATTTAGAAAAGTTTTGAATTTTGGTCACACTGTCGGACATGCCATCGAAAGTGCTAGCCTAAAAACAGATGCCACGCCTCTTTCTCATGGTGAAGCAATTGCCATGGGAATGATAATAGAGAATGAATTGATGTTTCGTTTAGGTGGATTGGATGCATCCATTAATAAAATATGTCGAGATATGTTGGAAAAGCATCTGACAAAAGTAAATATCGATTCTTATTCTGTTGATGATTTGCTGGGATGGATGCAATATGACAAGAAAAATGCAATCGGTATTATTCGAATGAGTTTGATCACAAGGATTGGTTCCTGTTCGTGGAATGTGGAAGTTCCTCAAGAACTCATTCGAGCTACGTTGCAAAGTTTTAGGTAACCAAATGATGGAAACTAAAATTATATTTCCCGAAATTTTTACGGATTCGAAAATTGAATTGCCTACTTCAAAAAGTGTAAGTAATCGTTTACTTCTTATTTACGAATTGGGAAAGTTTGGATTTGGTGGGATGAATTGGTCGCAAGCCGATGATACGCAAGTACTAAAAAAATTACTGGAAAATAAATATGGAGTAGAGGATTGCGAGGCAGGCGGAACTACTTTCCGTTTTTTATTGGCATTACGTTGCTTGCAAGGAAAGGAAACGATTTTGACAGGCTCTACTCGTTTGAAGGAGCGACCCATAAAGCCTTTAGTAGATGCATTGAATAGTTTGGGTGCTAAGATTGAGTATTTGGAGAAAGATGGTTTTCCTCCCTTGAAATTGAATCCATGTACACTGACTGGAAATGAAATTGAAATTTCTTCTTCAATCAGTAGTCAATTTATTTCTGCTTTGTTATTGATCGCACCCTACCTTCCTAATGGATTAATTATTTCCTGGAAAGATCAACCGGTTTCTTTTTCGTATGTGGATATGACCATTCAATTGATGAAGCAATATGGTGTAGATGTTATTCAGAGTGAAAATAGATTGCAAGTTTCAAAAGAAACGTATCAAGTTACTGATTTTACAATTCCTGCAGATTGGTCTGCAGCTGTTTTTTTCTTTGTGATGGCAGCTCTGAAAACCAATCAATCCATCCATCTAAAAAATATAAAATCAAATTCATTTCAAGGAGATGAAAAATTGTTAGAGTGGATGTTAAATTGGGGTGTGGAAAGTAAAGAGCTGGAAGATGGATTGGTATTAGAAGGCAAGAGAATTCCTAATCGCGATTTTGAATACGACTTTACCAATACACCTGATTTGGCTCAAGCATTTGCGGTAATGGCAGCCGTTAGTAATCGTAGATTGTTACTCACCGGACTCTCCACCTTAATCGGCAAAGAAACCAATCGACTCCTTGCGCTGAAAACTGAACTCGAAAAAGCAGGAGTTGAAATTGCCATTACTCATCACTCACTGGAAGTAAGAAAAGGAATTCGCAAAGAATTTTTAGATAAAACAATTTTTAATACTTACGACGATCACCGCATGGTAATGGCGTTAAGTTTATTGGGTTTTTCAGGAGCTCCAGTTGTGTTGGATGATATCAGTCCAGTTTCCAAATCTTTCCCTAATTATTTTAAGGAATTAGGAAAGATGGGGGTACAAGTTACTTAAGTACTAAGCATATTTTATTTGATTCTAATTTCGATTTCATTGGCTTTGCGTCCCGTTGCAAGAAATTAGCTTAGTAAACTTTAACCCGAGAAACTTTGCGACTTTGCGCCTCTGCGAGAAATTTTAGCGTATAAAGCTTAATAGCAAATTTTATTTTTTATTGTGATCTTACAACATTGAAAAAAAAATTGTATATTTTCAATATATACTACTGTTCGCTTTCTGATAGAATCTTTATCGACTGATCCTTATATTCTCTATATAAAATAAAAATGACAGCGCCAATCATAACCAATATTCCTAATCGATGGAGATAAGCCGGATCAACAGGTTTGTATCTGCCATAAAAGGATTTGGCAATAAAGTAAGTGACGTTGAAAAGATGAATAAGAATACCAGTATAAAGCAGCTTGCTTAATCTTGGAAAGCTCCATAAAACCAAAGGAGCGATCAAAATAAAAAGAAACGTAATAAATCCTTGAAGCTGTTCGGAAATATTCAATTCCAATTCGTAGCTCTTGAAATTCTGAGTAACAAAGTAAAAATGGATCAAGTGATTGATGGCAAATAAGGTGATCAAAGTTCGAAATAAATTCTTTTTGCTTTCTTCCTTGTAAATCGATTTGAGTCCGAGGTGTCCTACCATCAATAAAATGGTAAGGTTAATGGCCGCTGCTGTTCTGCCCGAATTTCGAGCACATTCTCCAAAAATTAAATCAACATCTTCAATGGTCATCACTGCCCTTAAGTAAATAAGGCCATTCAGAATAAAAACGAAGGCAATCAGCAGAGGAAGGCTGAAGTTTTTCAAAACGGGTTGAGTTTAGGTGATGAGTGTAAACGTAAATGTTTGAAGTATATTGTTTGATATAAATACTCTAGTCTCAAAATCTTTCCCGAATTATTTTGATGAGTTGGGTAAGATGGGGGTAGAGATTAGTTAGAAACACGAAAGAATATTTATCATTTTCCAAACCATCGATACCCGCGCCACTTTTGAAAGTACCAGAGCAGGTTTAGATATAGCCAAAAAAGGATGATTGAAAAGGAAGGGGGACAATTGCAAGTTATTTCATCATTCAATAGGGGCTATGCTTTTACTTTTAACATTGCTAAATTGGCGATGGAGAGGCAATGTCTTTAAGTTAAGGAATTTTGACTCAGAATGGGTCCTATGTTTATAGAAAAAATATATTTTGTTGTTGTTCGACCCCACCGGGGTTGTATATTTTTTCGGTCTTTATTTTACTATAAACAGGTGATCCATTCGGCATTTTGATGTTTAACTTAATGAAATTGGATGAAGGGGATGCAAGATGCGAAGTAGGAGAAAGCAGAGAATTGTAATAAGTCCAATCACCCTGTAAAAGAAAAATTGGGTTTAGCATGATAATTCTTTTTCTTCCAGTAGCGAAGTAAAAAATCCATATTTTCTAAAAAAAATTCTCCTACACTCACGTTGAAAAATGGCAAATCATTTTTACAATGCTCTATACAATAAAGAACTAATTCAGTAGAAATCTCATCGGAAGCTATCAGAAACATGAGATCTTGGTTACACTGTGATTCATTAAAGTAGGGATTATTTGGAAGAGGGAATGCTGAATTGACTCCCATCGCAATTTCAACCCCACTTTTCGGATTGAAAAATATGACTACTGTTTCTTCAAATCCTTCGATATTGATTTTGCTCTGATCTAAATCAAACAAACCTTCTTTGTTGGCTCTTTCACGAGCAGCTTTCCTTTCTTTTTCACTGAGGTTTAAGGTTTCACTATTGAAGTTCGTGAATCCTTGTAGAAATGAATTTAGTTTATCGGAAGGCATAAAAGCGATTTGGGATCCTTTATTGTATTCCTTGAAAATTTTTAATTGTTTTTGAAGAATTTCATCTGCTCCCCTTTCCTCATGGTCAAGAAAACTAACAGACATTCTAGCAGGGATGTCGTTTCGAAGATCAAGAACTAGATCTGCATCGAAGCGATGAGTAGTTAAAATACCCGAGAACCACCATTCTTCATTCCAATAAACAATGCTGATGATTACCATGGTATCCACTTCCTTGAATATTGGTGTTATCTCGAAGGATTTCTTGGTAAGATTGAATTTTCTTCCGCTAGCTACATGCTCTATAAATAGATTCTTGTCATCTTGACCTTTATAGAGGAAATGTCCAGAAATCCTTTTTTTGATATTGCGGAAATATTTACTTGCTGGATGTTCATCTCCCAATAATTCTGCTGCCCAATCGTTGCTCTTCAAGGCAAGCAACGCTGCGTATGCGGAATGCAATAAGTCGTCTCTATTTTCTTTTAATAATTCTAAAACATGAGGCTCTGATTTGTGTTCCTCGATGGTTTCAATCTCCATGTTCAACATTCTCATGGTTGTATCCGGATAGAACAAATAGGATTGAAAAAAAAGAATATCCATTAAATTTCTCGCTTTGTAATAATCTTTTTCTTCTTCATCAAGATGATAGTATGTTTTCAATTTAATGTTGACAGGCGCATCTCCCCATGATTGATCAAACAACTCCATGATTTCATCCGCAGTCTCGGTGATAAAGGGATTAGTGGGTGTTATCAATTTTCCTTCTACTCTTTGATCAAGAAAATACCAAATTAAAAAACTAATGTCTTGCGGATTGAATTCCTCCTCGTAATAATCATCCAAATTGTAAAAAGGAAGAGGCCTTTGATACATACGTTGGTGAATTCGAACAAAAGTATTCCATATATTCGTTTCGGAAGCGAGGTCTTCTAAATAGGCACATAAAAAGCAACACAGTAAATCAATATCCTCTTTATCCACTAAATCGAAAAATTTGCGATCTTGGCTACTAGTTAGAATGACTTTCTTCACTTCATTGCTTAAATTCAAATAGAATAGATCGTCGTTGTTATAACTGGTATAGGGCTTTAATTCGAGCCAAGTATCAATGTGTATTCTGGTTTTCATTCGTCTATTTACTAAAGATGCATAAGTTTTGCCGTTGTATCTCTGGTAAATTTACCCCAATTTCGAAAGAAAATATTGTGAAGTGATACTTGGCTCGAATTAAAGCCCTATACCAGTTATAA
>JANOAX010000174.1:0-4570 GCA_031411335.1 Bacteroidota bacterium | reverse complement strand
GTCGATTATTATCAAACACTGGAAAGTTCTCCGCTATTTTACCCTTTAAGGAAGGACAATTTTTTCGTGAATTAGCTGAGCAAAGCGGACTCATCTGTGTAAAATTATCAAAGATAAAAACAGGAAGAGAGAAACCTTTTAAGAGAGTATTGATGGAGTTTTCCAGAAGAGAAGAAAATATTCAAGAGGAAGAACTCGTCATCCATTTCGATAACCGAGAATTTACAGAAGAGTATAAAAAGTTGACAAGCGATTATTATTTAGCTTTCTAACTCTTATTTATGCTGCTCGAGAAAACGAATTCCCATCTTTTCTAATTCTCTTAAAATGGGTGTGATTATTTCTTCGTGAACTGGAATTTGAACTCCTTTCATTTTAATATTTCCATTTAAAATTTGCAATGCAGCAATCGCTAATGGAAGTCCTACTGTTTTTGCCATCGCCGTTTGATGGATGTCTTCGCCCTTTACATGTAAGGAAGATGTTAATTGCTTTTTGTCGCCATCTAATTCATATTCGAATTCATGCAACATCACAATCATATCTTTATCATTAGCCTTTAACACCCATTTACTCTCTAATAGATGTTGCAGGATTTGCGCCGGACTCGCATTTTTTATTCCGATGATTTTATCTTCTAAAATGCCTGTAGAAAGAATTCGTTGCATGGCAGGACCATCAAAATCAACTTCACAATATTTGGCAATTTTTTCTTCAACGGAGTCACCTCGTTGTGAAGGAGGGATAAATGCATTCACTAAATCACGATAGGTCATGTTTTCACTGTTCTCAATTTGAAAACTATCATCTGTCAATCCTAAAGCAATAAAAACTTGCCATGCACTGCAAAAACCTTCATGACGTAATGTTCCTCTAATAAGTGTTGAAATGTTTTCAATTCCATAATGATGTCGATACGCTAAAGAATCACGATTTGCATAACCGTCGTAGCTAGTATTTGCATCTAATTTTATTCGTACCGCTTCTTTGAAAAGTCGATGGTAAGGGATGTAATGATACAGCCCATCTTTAATGTATTTAGCAGTTCCTTGTCCAGCTAAAATTACATTCCGGGGATTCCAAGTAAATTTATATCCCCATAAATTGTCAATAGACTCTGGAGCTATTAATCCACCCGTATAGGATTTAAAAGATAATAAGTGGGCTCCTTGTTTTTTCAATTTTAAAATGATTTCCATCGCCGACATATGATCCAATCCTGGATCCAATCCACATTCATTTAAAAACAAGATCCCTTTTTCTTTTGCCGCTTCATCCAATGCTAAAATTTCTTTTGAAACATAACTGGCGGTCACCAAATTTTTTCCATGAGTAAGACAATCTTGAGCTACCAAATAGTGTAAAGACGGAGGAAGCAATGAAATAACTAAATCTGCGTTTTGAATAGCGTTAGATCTTTGTGTCTCATCTTCTACGTTAAATAAAAATGCAGATCCATGTTTATGACCTTTCAGTTTTTGAGACGCTAGTTGCACATCAATATCCCCAATTTTTAATGAAAAACCTTGAGAATCTGTATGATCTAATAAATATTGTATTAAGGCACCTGAAGATCTGCCAGCACCTAATAATAAGATCTGTTTCATAATTTTGAAATGCAAAGGTATAAATTTGGGAGGTAATCAAATCTTGACTTAACTTAGCCCAATAATCAAAATTGTCATATTAAACATGAAAAAACTCATTATTCTATCCTTCTTGTCTTTGATGTTCGCTCAGGTAAACGCGCAAATGTCGAATGTGATTTTATTTACTGAAAATGGTGAACGCTTTACGGCCATAATAAATGGAGTTCGTCAAAATAATGAACCGGAAACAAACATTAAAATTACTGGTTTAAATGCAGAGTTTTATAAATTGAAAGTCATTTTTGAAGGCAGTGCTCTTGGAGAAAAGAATTTTAATCTTGCCATTGAGTTAGGGAAGGAAAGTACTTATGTGATTAAGAAAAATAACAAAGGAGAATTTGTTTTGCGTTTTATGAGTTCAGTACTCATAACTCAAGCTCCTCGAAATTCACCTGAACAAGAGGTTGTAGCATATCATGTAAATCCAGTAGCCACTCCAACTCAATCTTCACAAACAACTTCAACGACCACTACCACTACAACAAACGGAAACAATTCAGATCCTGGAAATGTGAATATGAATATGGGAGTGAATGTAGATGGAATGGGAGGAAGCATTAGTATTAATGTTTCTGGTATGGATGAAGGCATGGGAAACTCTAGTTCTACTACGCACTCGCAAACAACCACCACTACTACAACTACCGTTTCTGGTGCGCATACTCCAACTCCAGTTCCTCCTCCAACTCAAGTTATTTATTTGCCAGGTTATTCTGGTAAAGTGGGTTGCCCTGTTCCAATGTCGAATGAAGATTTCAGTGATTTGAATGCTACCATTTCTTCAAAAACTTTTGAAGAAACAAAGTTTACGATCGCTAAACAAGTATTGAACGATCGATGTTTGTTCGTCTCTCAAGTGAAACAAATTATTATGCAATTTACCTTTGAACAAACTCGACTCGATTTTGCAAAATATGCTTATGATCGAACCTATGATGTTGGTAATTATTTCAAAGTAAATGACACGTTCACATTTGAAAGTTCAACTGAGGAACTAAATGAATATATTGATTCGAGAAGATAAATTTTCATGAATCATAAATTTCTAAGCGCAGGGGCTTTATTCGCAGCTTTTTCAGTGATGTTCGGTGCCTTCGGCGCTCATCAACTAAAGGAAATTGTTGCAGCCAACGATTTGGTGACTTGGGAAACCGCATGTCGCTATCAAATGGTACATGCATTAGCGCTGCTGCTAATCTCACAAATAGGAGTTGGAAATAAGCATATAAAGTGGGCAGGCATCTATTTTATGATCGGAATCTTTTTATTCTCTGGTTCTCTTTATTTGATTGCTTTAAAAGATGTTTTTTCAATGAACTTGAAATTCATCGGACCATTAACACCTATTGGAGGATTGTTCTTTATTGTGGGCTGGATAAAGGTGTTTTTGTTTTCCATTTCAAATAAGGAAAAGAAATAATCTGCGTTATACATTAAAAATGATAATTTTGAATATGCGAACTTTAAAAATAATAGGATTTGTTGTGCTTGCAATCTCCTTAAACGCTTGTAAATCAAGTAAAAATTCTAGTGATAATGCAAATAAAACTGAAACTGATATTGTGGAATCAACTCCTTCAAATCCGGCTAGACCATTAGTCTCCATGGAAGTTTGGACAATGGAACAAGCTCTTGCAGGCCCAGATACTTTTCGCTTGGTGGTGAGTTTTATTAGTTTTGGTGCAGGAACAGATCCAGAAGCAAATGCTATTTTGGAGGCTTATGTATATGATTATAAGCTTAAAAACAATAAAGTAGTCTCTTATTTTATGATTCCATGGGGTCGTGAAGGCGAAGTAGATTGCTGTTTTCCTTTAGATGAGCTAAATGCCTCAGAACAAAATAATTTCATTGACGGATTAAATAAAGTGATTAAAGGGAAGGAACTGATTCAGATCACTGAAAATATGAAAAGTCGGTTTAAATAGTGACATAACTAAGTCGATTTGACTTGCTATCCCACTAGAATTTACTGTAAATTTGTGCGATCGAAATAAATATGAACGAATACGGATTGAAGAACCCCAATGCATCTGTAGCAGATCTGGGACTTAAGAACGTTGCGACGGCTTATTGGAATTTATCACCCGCTGAATTAGTGGAAGATACCATCCTTCAAGGAATGGGAGAACTAACTAATACTGGCGCTTTGGCCATTGATACCGGTGAATTTACGGGTCGCTCACCTAAAGATAAGTTTACTGTATTGGATGCAGAAACTGAAAACACGGTGATGTGGGGTGATATTAATATCAAGTTTGATCCTGCAAAGTTTGATCAAATTTATACGCGCATGCAAGCGTATTTAACGAATCGTGAAGTGTATGTGCGTGATGCATATGCTTGCGCCGATCAACGTTATCGTTTGAATGTTCGTGTGGTGACTGAATATCCTTGGCAAAATTTATTTGCGAATAATTTATTCTTGCGTCCAACGAACGAAGAAATTGAAACGATCCAACCTGATTGGGTGATCGTAAACGCTCCTGGATTTATGGCGGATCCTGCCATTGATGGAACACGTCAGCATAATTTTGCAATGATCAATTTCACGAAGAAGATGATTCTAATTGGTGGAACAGGTTACACTGGTGAAATTAAAAAAGGTATTTTCACAATTCTAAATTTCATATTACCACATCAAAAAAATGTATTAAGCATGCACTGCTCTGCAAACGTAGGTGCAGAAGGCGACACGGCCGTGTTGTTTTGGGGAATCGGCACAATTATCGGCACAACTGAGGTTTTCTTGTTCTTGTGACTTCATCGATTCGTCTGCTTGTAATTTGAATCCCACTACACCTTTCTCCTCAAACAATTCGTTTATAGGGACATCCAAATCGCTGAAATTTAACGAATCTTTCATTTCTCTCAATAATAATAGAGAAGAGATTGGTTTGGCAATTGATGCTGCAAAAAAT
>JANOAX010000173.1:0-5729 GCA_031411335.1 Bacteroidota bacterium | reverse complement strand
CGGGGCTATGTTACTTTTGAAAAAGCCAAATCAATCGGCATTTTGTACGATTCCACCAATGAAAAGCATTTTGAATTGGTCAAAAAATACGTCAAAGAAATTCGTGAAGTACATCATAAGGAAGTGGTCGCTTTGGGATTTTATAATCAAAAAGAATTACCACCCATGCGATTCGCTAAGTTAGGACTCGACTTCTTTACACTGAAGGACCTTAATTGGTATCATAAACCCATCGCCCCCGTTGTGCGAAATTTTGTGCAACGCGATTTTGATATTTTGATTGATTTGCATTTGCATAACAGTGTGCCTTTCCGCTATATTCTTGCTAGCTCAAAAGCAAAATTTAAAATTGGAAAGTATAATCGTCTCTTCACTCCTTTTTATGATTTTATGGTGAGCGTATCAGATGAAACAACCTTTCCTCAGTTTTTAGATCAAGTAATTCATTATTTAAATTCATTACGTCATGAGTAAATATTCAAAATTATTAACCGGAACGGGTGTTGCTTTAGTTACTCCATTTAAGAATAATGGGCAAATTGATTTTAATGCATTAAAAAAACTGGTGAAGCATATCATCAAGGGGAAATGTGAGTATTTAGTTCCCTTAGGTACTACGGGTGAAAGTGTAACGCTGAACGACGATGAAAAGAAAGCGGTTGTTGATTGTGTGATCCAAACGAATGATGGAAAACTTCCCATAGTGATGGGGCTAGGTGGAAATAATACACAGGAGATTTTGTGGAAATTAGAGAAAAATGATTTTTCGGGCATCACGGCATTGCTTTCGGTTTCTCCCTACTATAATAAACCTTCGCAAGTGGGAATTTTAGCGCACTATACGTTGATGGCTCAAGTATCCCCATTGCCCATTATTCTTTATAATGTTCCAGGACGAACGGGCTCTAATATGTCCGCCGAAACAACGCTTGCATTGGCAAATAGTCAATCAAATATTATTGGTGTAAAGGAGGCAAGTGGAAATATGGAGCAAATTATGGAAATCATTCGCGCTAAGCCAAAGGATTTTTTAGTGATTTCTGGAGATGATGGTATCACAATGCCATTAATTGCAGCAGGTGCTAATGGTGTAATTTCTGTAGTTGCCAATGGATATCCAAAAGATTTTAGTGCTATGGTCCGTTTCGCTCTACAATCTGAAAATAAAAAAGCCGCCAACTTGCATTATAAATATTTACCACTGGTACCGATGCTTTTTGCTGAAGGGAGTCCATCCGGAATAAAATGTGCGCTAAAGCAAATGGGTATGATGGAGGACCATGTGCGTTTGCCTGTTGTGAAAGTTTCTAATGGATTAGCTCAAAAAATAATTTCTTTCGTTAAATCCAATAAATAATTCATTTTCTTTCTTTTTTTGTTCGTGTCGATTCGTTGAAATGTCAATTTAGCGTTAAAGTTTGACGTTTTAGCAAAATCGTGGACATATTATACCACGAACCACCATCTATTTCCTTAAGTTTGAACTCCAAAATAATTTAATCCATCTGTTATGAAAAAAATTCAACTGTTATTTACTTTTCTAGTAGTTAGTATTGCTTCCCAAGCACAATTCAATCTTAATTTACTTGGGCACCTCCCCTACCCTAATAATACATGTGCCGGGATTTGGCATTATGTAGATTCGCTCGGAAACGAATATGCATTGGTGGGTGTAGATGATCGTGTCGCTATTGTGGATGTAACGACTCCAGCAACATTATCGGAAGTTTATTCGGTTCCTGCATTAACAGGACAAACTTCGCTTTGGCGAGAAATTAAAACGTATGGTAAATACGCCTATGCCGTGAGTGAAGGTGGCGGAGGTGTTATCATCATCGATTTAAGTAACCTTCCTGGATCCATCAATTCTAAACATTACTATGGAGATGGATCAATTGCCAATCAAATTACTTCAGCACATGCTCTTGCTGTTACGGATGGCTATGCTTATGTTTTTGGAACTGGAAATGGTTTGGCCAGTGGTGGAGCAATTATCTTAGATTTAGCAGATCCATGGAATCCGACTTATGTTGGTCAATATAATTTGGAATATATACACGATGGTTATATTCGTAATGATACGTTATGGGCTGGTGAAATTTATGCTGGACAATTTAGTGTGATCGATGTTTCCAATAAAGCGAATCCCGTTTTGTTAGCTACACAAACTACCCCCGGGCAATTTTGTCATAATACATGGTTAACCGACAACTCCCAATTTTTATTTACTACGGATGAAGTAAATGGCCAACCTTTAGGTTCATTTGATGTAACAAATCTTTCGAATATAAAATTAGTAGATACCTATCTTACCGATAGTATGCCTAATGAGGAAGTACATAATGTAAGAGTGTTGAATGATTTCTTGATCAACCCATCTTATGGAAGTCAACTTACTATTTGCGATGGAGCACGTCCAAATAACATTGTAGAAATTGCAAGCTATCCAACAGGTTCATTTTTATGTTGGGATGCTTCACCCTATTTACCGAGTGGACGAATTATTGTAGCTGATGTAGATGGCGGTGTTTATGTTTTTGAGCCCAATTACCAAAGAGCTTGTTATTTGGAAGGAACCGTTACCGATAGTCTTACTGGTCTTCCATTGAATAATGTTACCATTCTAATTAACCCATCTACCAAAAGCGCAACTACTAATTTGATTGGTGAATACAAAACTGGATTAGTAACAGCAGGTACCTATGATATTGAATTTAAAAAGGCAGGTTATGTCACGAAATTTTTTCCTGGTGTAAGTTTATTGAATGGTCAATTAACCACCATCAATACGTTGATGTCACCATTTGTTATACAAGGAAATGTGAATAATGCTAATACAACTGTTGGCATTGCAGGTGCTTCAATTTATGCTTCAGACGGAATTAACACTGCAACGGCTATTGCGGATGGCTCTGGTAATTTCTCATTTAATAATTTATCATCAGGCAACATTGATATAACGGCTACGCATTGGGGTTTTGTTACTTTCTGTCAAACTGTTTTTTTAGATGGATCTATTCCATTTTCAATTTCACTCCAAGAAGGATATTATGATGATTTTGTTACTGATTTGGGATGGACTATTAACTCTACAGCTACTAATGGTGTTTTTGAACGCGGCGATCCTGAAGGAACTGTCTTTGGACCTTTAGCGTTGAATCCTGAATTAGATGTAAATAGTGATTGTGGTGATTTTGCATTCGTTACTGGATTATTAGGAGGTTCTGCTAGCGCACATAATTTAGATAATGGTTTTACTGAAATTACTTCTCCTATTTTTGATTTAACAACTTATGTAGATCCTTATATTAATTATGCAAGATGGTTTTCAAGTCCTTCTAATGTACCTCTGGCGAATCGTGATACTTTATTTATTCGTTTAACGAATGGCGTTAATACGGTAACGTTAGAGGCGGTATCTCATACTACTCCAGGTATTGGCACATGGGTAAATCAATTTATTAAAGTTTCTAGTTTCATAACTCCTGGCGCGAATATGCAACTTAAAGTATTTATTGAAGACAAAGCTAGTTCAGGGAATTTCTTGGAAGGTGCTTTTGATGCTTTTTCTGTCACTGAAGGATTTACTGGAGTGAATGAAAACTCAAAGTCGGAAGCGTTTTCAATCTATCCAAACCCAGGAAATGGAACCTTTCATTTAAATCTGAATGGAAATTCAAATGGTGAATCCATGTATTTAACTATTTATGATTGCATGGGTCGATTAATAAGCACTGAAGAAATTGTTCAAAATGAAGGACATCTTTACGGTTCTAAAATAAGTGTACCCGGGCTATACATCATTGGTTTATATAAAGATGGAGCATTGGTGAGCACGAAAAAGCTGATTAAGTCGAATTAATAAAATAGAAGATCAAAGCCGGACTTATTCCATTAAGGAGCAAGTCCGGTTTTTTTTTGCTCAAATATTCGTCCCTCAAAATATGGGTTTATTGCTTCATATTGTACCTTTGGGCATGCTTAGAAAAGTCGTACGGATCTGCCTTCTACAATTGGTTCTTCTGTTGATGATACCATCATCCTCTTTGATCGCTCAATTGAGCAGCGCTAAAATAGTCCCACAAATTTCCGATCGCTTTGAATACCCTTTTTACAAAGAGTCTTTTGATTCAGTAGCAAAGGGATGGCCTTTTCTCTCTAACTCCGAAAATTTATTGTTGATTCAAGAGGGCGAATACATCATCCAACGGAAATCAAAACTATCTCCTTTTGCAGTGATGGGTGAGTTTGATCAAGAGTTGAATTCTTACCGATTAATTACTTCTTTGAAATTGGTGAAGTCGGCAAGTAACGACGGCAGCATCGGCCTTATCTTTATGGCCCAACCAGCAGGGAAAGGTGGATTCGTTTTTGAAATCAATCAATTTCAGCAATATCGTTTACGTCAAATTACAGTGACGGGATACGCTTATCTTACTGGTGTGGCTAAAGACGGTGGTTGGGTAAAGTCGAATGTCTTAAAAGAAAATAATTTAGCCAACTTGCTTGAGTTAAGAACAAAGGATAAAAAGTATGATGTATACTTAAACAATACCTTGATATTAACTTTTTCGGAATTAGCATACAAATCTGGCGGTATCGGTTTTATTATCGGGCCAGGTACATTGGGTAAGGTGGATTTCGTCTACCTATTTAGCAATGAAAAAGTGGAAGGATTGTCTCGTGAAGATGTTGCAGAATCTACCAATGAAGGTGATGTAATTGCGTTGGCTGAATCTATCATCGAATTAAAAACGAAACTGAATAAGTTAGAAGCTGAAAATGAAGAATTGACTTCGAGGATTGCCTCTTTTAAGGGAAGTGAGAAAGAACAAGAAAAGGAAAAGGCAGCGTATGAAGCAAAGTTTTCCTCTATGGAAAAGCAAGTAACCATGAAGCAAAAAAGTATTGATTCCTTACTTCAAATCAATCAGGAATTAATAAAGTATAAAGATATCGTGAAGGCAAACAGTGGAGAGGATTTAGTCATTACACTTTCAAAAAAATTAAAAGCAGAAAAATTGCGAGCCGATGATTACGCTGCAGAGAACGAAGCGTTGAGAGATTCTATTATTAATTTGAAAAAAAATATCAAACCGCTTCCTACAGATAAATCAGCAAAGAAACCCATCGAGAAAACCACTGATCCAGAAGATAAAGTTTTCGTATTGCCTAAGGAAAATTAATTTTTTAAATTTTATTATCACTATTCAATACCACAAGATTTATGTCAAATCCAATTGAACAAAAAAAGATTACAACGCATACATTGTTAGAGATGAAGCGAGCGCATGAGCCCATCTCTATGATCACTGCTTATGATTTTAGTATGGCAAAAATTGTAGATGCTGCCGGTATCGATGTGATTTTAGTGGGTGATTCAGCAAGTAATGTCATGGCAGGACACGAAACTACTTTGCCCATTACATTGGATCAGATGATTTATCATGCGGCCTCAGTACTCAGAGCGGTAAAACGGTCTTTAGTGGTGGTAGACCTTCCCTTTGGCTCTTATCAGGGCAATTCGAAGGAGGCTTTGAACTCTGCAATTAAAATCATGAAAGAAACAGGTGCGCATGCTGTAAAATTGGAAGGCGGACTTGAAGTAAAAGAAGCTATTGCACGTATTTTATCGGCAGGTGTTCCAGTGATGGGCCACTTAGGATTGACACCACAATCGATTTATAAATTTGGAACGTATGTAGTGAGAGCAAAAGAAGAAGCCGAAG
>JANOAX010000172.1:0-5214 GCA_031411335.1 Bacteroidota bacterium | reverse complement strand
GCCCACGTGCACGCATTCCGCGAGCCGGACGCGTACCGGGCCTGGATGACGACGACCGCGACCGCCAGTGCGACCAGGATGCGATTGCGTTCGCGGTAGCTCGGGGTACTGGCTCCCTTGTCGTCTGCAAAGGGCCAGATCATGCGTCAAAAAAGCCGTTGGCGATCAAGCAAAATTCAAAGCCCAAGCTACCTATTTTACACTCGGACTCATTCTCATTTTAGCCTCCATCCCTTGGCCTTTCCGTGAAGTAGGGATGGGCAGAGGTTGGTTTTAGTTTTTCTGTAGATTTAATTTCCTAGAGTTAATTATACCATTAATAAATAGAGTTTGTAATGGAACACTGATTTATTATGAGTATGATGATTTATTATGATTATTAATGGCGATATTTTATTATGTATTGAGAAGAAATCCGTGGAAATCCTTTTAATCCGTGTCATCCGTGTTCCATTTCGATAAGTACGATTTTATCGAAATTTAACTTCTCTACTATCCATCCAATTTCCTTAACTTCGCATGACTATTCAAGTCAATTTATCTCAAGAAATATAATTCATTGCCACACCCTCCCCACGATTTAACCATAGCGCCTGAGCGTATCATCCTCATCGGACTTTCTACCCGCGATACCGATATGGATCGTGTTATTGAATATCTCGATGAACTCGAATTTTTAGCGGAAACTGCAGGTGGTTTTACCGTAAAACGATTTACGCAACGACTCGATCGCCCCGATATCCGAACCTTTGTTGGAAAGGGAAAGATGGAAGAGATCATCGCGTTCATCAAAGAAAATAATATTCAGATTGCCATCTTCGATGATGAACTAACGCCGTCGCAGCTACGCAATATTGAAAAAATAATTGGATGTAGAGTATTGGATCGCACCAATCTCATTTTGGATATTTTTGCAAAGCGTGCTCGCACCGCTCAAGCCAAAGTGCAAGTGGAGTTGGCGCAGTATCGTTATCTCCTTCCTCGACTCACTCGTATGTGGACTCACTTAGAGAAGCAAGCAGGAGGAATTGGAGCACGTGGTCCAGGAGAATCGGAAATTGAAACCGATCGTCGTGTGATTCGCGAAAAGCTTTCTCGCTTACGTGAAAAGCTCACTGAAATTGAAAAACAAACGGTAACACAACGTAAACGCAGAGCCGATGTAGTGCGTGTTGCCTTGGTAGGTTATACTAACGTTGGCAAAAGCACCTTGATGAACTTACTCGCTAAGAGTGATGTATTTGCAGAAAATAAATTATTCGCTACCCTCGATACAACAGTTCGTAAAGTGGTCATCGATCGCATTCCGTTTTTGTTATCCGACACTGTTGGATTTATCCGCAAGCTTCCACATGATTTAATTGAGTCCTTTAAATCTACATTGGACGAAGTGCGTGAAGCCGACATCTTAGTTCATGTAGTGGATATCTCACATCCTAATTTTGAAGATCACATTCATGTAGTGAATGAAACCTTGCAAGATCTAAAAGCGATTGATAAACCCATCCTTTTAGTATTCAACAAAATTGATGCATACACCTTCATCCAAAAAGACGAAGACGATTTACTCGAAGCTGGTCCTGAAAATCGCAGCCTCGACGATCTCAAAAAATCGTACATGGCTCGTGGAACGCATCCTGTTATTTTCATCTCTGCCATGAAAAAACAAAACATCGATGAACTCCGCGCCGCCTTGATGGGATTAGTTAAACAAACACATTTTATCCGCTACCCACATAATCAATTGGAGTCTGATATTGATTTTCAAGATGAAGAAATTCCTGAGTGATATTCAAGGTAATTCATAGTTTAGTTTATAGCGAAGATCCTTTAGTATAAACACAGATTTTTTCGATTGAAAATTGGAGTCCTAAGATTATTTTCCTTTTTACCCTGCTTGCTGTAGGCAGGCACGGAGGCACGGAGAAGACACAGAGAAACACGGAGGTGTTCTGCTTATAAATTTCAATTCTGAATTCTGAATTCATAATTCTTAATTATTTGTAAACACTTATAGTCGACTATAAACGTTTATCTCCCGAATAGTAAGATCATCTGTCCATATCCTTGCACCATGTGGACAGGAATTAAAATAATTATTGAAGATCTTCTCAATTTCTTCTTCCCAAATTTATGCGCGGCTTGTAGCGAACATTTAGTAAAAGGTGAAGATGGAATTTGTTTGGGATGTATGGTCACCATGCCTGTAACTTCTTTTGAAACGGAAATGAATAATCCTGTTATCAAACAGTTTTGGGGCAAGGTGCCCATCAGCGCAGCCACTGCTTACTGTCATTTCAGTAAAGGTGGACGCATCCAGCGAATGATCCATCAATTAAAGTATGAAGGTAGATCTGATGTGGGTGTAAAACTTGGACAACTTTGTGGTTATCGTTTATTGAAATCGCCACAGTATGCAAGCCACGATTTTGTCATTCCGATTCCGTTGCATCCTCATAAATTGCGCTTTCGTGGATACAATCAAGCTGCTAGTTTTGGGAAAGGATTGGCTGAGGTGATGGGAATCCAACAACTCGCCGATGCACTTCAACGCAAAAGAAATACCGTCAGTCAAACGAGTAAACATCGCCTCGAACGTGCTGCCAATGTGGCGAATGTGTTTGAAGCCTTGGATGAGAACATCTTAAAAGGAAAGAAAATACTCTTAGTTGACGATGTAATTACCACAGGATCAACATTAATTGCAGCCGCCGAAGCCCTTTTAAAAATTCCGGGTGTGCAAGTAAGTATTGTCACCATTGCCTTTGCTCGCCTCTAGAGAGCGACTATCTTTGTGCCCGATGGCCGAAGCATTGGAATTAGCCCCAAAGGGAACGAGTAAAAAGGAGCGTTATGAAATACTCTTGCCCCAGTTGAAATACTTGGTGGAGGATGAAGATGACTTGATCGCGAATTGCGCCAATATCATGGCCGCATTAAAAGAAGCATTTAATTTTTTCTGGGTAGGTGTTTACTTCGTTAAGGCGGAGGAGTTAGTCCTGGGTCCGTTCCAAGGTCCATTGGCTTGTACGCGTATTGGATACGGAAAAGGAGTTTGTGGATTAGCTTGGAAAGAAGCTCGCGTCATTGTAGTTCCCGATGTAGAAAAATTCCCCGGACATATTGCTTGTAGTGCCTTGTCGAAATCTGAAATTGTATTACCCATCCTATTTAAAGATCGTGTGGTGATGATATTGGATGTAGACAGTAATGTCATCAATGATTTTGATGAGATCGATGCACAATACCTTCAAAAGCTTGTATCGTTAATGAGTGAATTATTCGCTAAATCTGTTCCCGTTGAAAAAAATAATTTTTAGTCTCCTCGTTTTGTTATTGGCTTCTTGCGCCAACAGAGTCACGCCAACCGGTGGGGAGAAAGATATTGAAGCGCCCAAGTTATTAGCAACGATTCCAGAGAACAAGAGCATTCAATTTAATAGCAAAGAAATCCATTTGCATTTTAATGAGAACATTACTTTAAACGATTTGCAAGGACAATTTTTTGTGAGTCCACTCATGAGTAAATTGCCCGATGTAAAAGCCAACAAGCGTGAAATCATTATTACATTGCCTATTGATTTAGCACTCAATACTACTTATACACTCAATTTCGGAAAGTCGATAGTGGATGTGCATGAAGCCAATCCTTTGGAGAATTTCCAATACGTTTTTTCTACGGGTGATTTTTTGGATTCGTTAAAAGTAGAAGGAACGGTTGTTGATGCATCTACCATTGTTGGAATAAAGAGTATAACGGTATTGGTGTACCGAAAATCGATGGACACAAAGGAAGACAGTATTGTTTTTAGAAAGCGTCCCGATTATTTTGCTAAATCCAATGAGAAAGGCGAATTCAGAATTGATAATATGGCAGCAGGGCAGTACCGACTTTATGGGGTGGATGATAAGAATAGCAATTATATTTGTGATAGCAGCGGGGAAGAACCCTTGGCTTTTATGGATTCCAGCATTGTATTGCCAGGCGATGCACATCCAGAATTACGTCTCTCTCCGTTAGAACCTGCAACTTCACGTTTTTTAAAGGCGAGCCGTCTCGATCGTTACTCGGCCATGATTTCTTTTAACAAAAGAATTGATTCCTTAGTGCTAAAAACGATGGATGGTGCATCATGGATGGGTACACAATATTCACTTTCTAATCGTGATACTTTTTACTTTTACTCACCGGATACCATCTCCGATTCATTGTCATTGCTGATGTACGATGGTGATAAATTAATCGATACCTTATTACAAAGTTTAACTCCACCTGCAGGAGTTGTAGGTACAAGAACTCGACTTCGAATAAATCCTCGTCAATCGCCGGCTTCTTTTGGCCCGGCCTCGCCTTTCATTCTCAATTCAAACCACCCTTTGCAATTGAAATTAGATTCGGCAGAAGTAATTGAAGATAGTTCGAAGGCAATTCGTTTACCCTTGCAAATGATTGATCCCACCACCGGTTATTTTAAGATTGAATATGCTTGGCAAAACGGAAAGAAATATAAAGTCACCATTTTGCCCGGAGCGGTAAAAGATATTTACGGCATTTCAAACGATACAGTCAAGCAAGAATTCTTAGTGCCAACCGAAGAAACCATGGCGATGCTCAGCATCAAAACACAGAATTTAATTTCAGATAAAAATTATTTACTCCAGATCCTCTCCGAAAAATTCGAACTCATCCGCGAAATGGAGATCAGCAAAGATTCTACGTACACCTTTTCATACCTCAATACGGGCCCCATCAAACTTCGATTGGTAGAAGACACCAATCGCGACCATCGCTACACCTTTTCCCATTTCGCCAAAAAGCGCCAACCCGAAAAAGTATTCATCTACCCCGACCCCATCACCCTTAGAGCTAACTGGGAACTCGAAGTTGTGTTTACGATTACGCAGTGATTTTTCTTGCCTCTAAATACCCACCCGCATTTATATTTCGAGAATTGCAAGTTGGCAAATTGGTGAGTTGGTGAATTGTCTTATAAATCAATGAAATTGCTACGCAATTAACTTAGTTTGTAGAAAATAAAGTTGTTTGAATATTCGTCCTTTCGTAAATTCGCGTATTCGTAATTCGTACTTTCGTATCGATTCGTAATTCGTAACCTAAGTATATTCGTAATTCGTACTTTCGTATCGATTCGTTCCCTATAGTTATCGGGATCGCCTTCATTTTTTTCGCATTTTCGCATTTTCGTGTTCATT
>JANOAX010000171.1:0-21373 GCA_031411335.1 Bacteroidota bacterium | reverse complement strand
TTATTTGGGAGGGAAGCGAAATGACATGTGGATTTGGTTAGGAGATAACGCTTATTACAATGGAACAGATCAAGAATATGGAAATTTTGTTTTTAATATTTATAAAAATCAATTTAAGAATTGGAATTTTTATCCTGCTTTAGGAAACCACGACTACGGTCAAGCAGGATATTTGTCTGCTGCATCATTAGGCACTAGTTTCCCATATTTCAATATTTTTAATTTACCTAAGCATGCACAATGTGGTGGTGTTCCTTCAAATTCTGAAAAATATTATTCCTACAATTGGGGAAATGTTCATTTCATTGCACTGGATAGTTATGGAGCATTAAATCATAAAGGAAGCCCAATGTATCAATGGCTGTTAAACGATTTGCAATTGAATACAGCTAAATGGATAATTGCTTATTGGCATCATCCTCCCTATAGTAAAGGAACACATAACTCAGATGTTGAAATTGAGATGGTAGATATGCGTAAAAACATCGTCCCCTTGTTAGAAAGATTTGGAGTGGATTTGGTGTTAACTGGACATAGCCATACCTATGAAAGAAGTTATTTTATTCACGGACATTATGGAGAAGAAAATACTTTTTCGAGTTCTCATGTTATTCAATCAGGAGATGGATTAAATATTCCTTATTTAAAGGATAAAGAGCATAATGGTACAGTCTATACAGTTTGTGGGGTTGGAGGACAAGTCAGTGCTGGAGTAACTTTTGGTTATCCACACGATGCAATGGTTTCATCAATAAGTTCAATCGCTGGTTCAACTTCTATTGAAGTAAAAGGTGATTCTATGCATTGTAAGTTTATTCGTTTCGATGGACTTATTGCTGACGAATTTTATATGATTAAAAAAGAGACTCCGCGATATGAATGGAGTGGAACTGATTTTATTATGAATCCAATGGCATTCCCCAATCCATCTAAAGGAATTATAAAAGTATATCCTGGTTTCCCCATCATGTACAAATTAGAAGTTTTTAATCAATTGGGCATACTTCAATTTCGCGACGAATTAATAGATGTTAAAACGGTCGATTTTCAATTCTTGGGAACAGGAGTATTTCAGTTTGTTTGGAGTAACAATAATCATAGTTTTTCTCAAACTGTAATCTTCGATTAGTCTGAATTTCATCAATTCATTTCTTAAAAGGAAGACTACTTTTCTTTAGGTCAATGTTCGTTTTTATTTAAAAGTATATCGAACAGAAAGTGCTGCGTCACCTACCCAAAAGTTTGTAATTCCTATAATATTAAATGCAGGCTTCCAATCAATAGCAAGATTTAATGGAATTTCCTTAAAGGTATATTCTAATCCAATTTGTCCATCAATTCCTAGCACCATTCTCGTGTCATGATATCTTTTATTTTCATCCCACCATGGATTATGATCTCGGTCCCAAAAACCAATATGTCCACCTCCGCCAATGAAAAAATTAAACCCTGGCTCTTCAAAAACCGGATAGTTAACTGTATATAATCCAGTGATGTTCAATCCTCTCCATCTTGTATAAAGTATTCCTTCTATACTTTGGTTTTCTTTAATAAAATGGCGTACTGAAATTCCAGCTCCTCCATTTAACCGTAATCCCAATGCAGTTTTGTATGTGTGTTGAGCTAATAAATCTTGTGAGTTACTGAAAATCAACAAGATAAAAATATTAAGAGGAAGGAGTTTGTGTTTCATAGGTCAAAATTAATGAGCATTTCAATTAGAATATTAAACGAAATGCACATATTTAATATTTTGATGAACATAGATTTAAAATGTTTTTTTGTAAGTAGATTTAAGAGCAAAACGGGACTTACTTTTCACTTTCTTCATAAGTAAGTTGAAAAAGGTTTTGATGGCATGACGTAACTGCATCAAATTCAACTGATTTACTACTTTATAACATTTACCATCTTATTTTTCCGTTTAATAATTATTTATTTCCTTTGTCAATCATTGAAACTGTTAATGCACTTGCCCTTATGATAAAGAAAACCTTAAGCTTGTTGTTGATTTTAACTTTCGCTTTTATGAGCGGATTTTCTCAGGAGAAATCTGTTAAAACGCCCAAAAGTAAAACACAAAAGGCTGATAAGTATTTTAAAATTGGAGAGTATTATAATGCCAGTACTCGATACAAAAAATCGTATACAAAATTTAAAAAGAATGTTGACAAAGGTCGTGCTGCATTCTATGCTGGAGAGTGTGCCCGATTCATGGGAAACAATTTAGAAGCAGAAGATTGGTATGGAAAAGCAGTTGCCGCTAAGCATAAAGATCCAATCGCTATTTTGCGTTATGGAGATGCTCTTAAGTCGAATGGTAAGTATGCTGAAGCCATAGTTCAATATAATGCCTACAAAGAAGCTGAACCAAACGATTCAAAAGCAGCTTCTTCAATTAAAGCTACTGAAACTGCGCAGGCATGGAAGGATAAGCCAACCCGCCATCGTATTGATAATATGTCAGTTTTGAATACGAAGTATTATGACTTCGCTGTAGCTGATAATCCTGCTGTTAAAAACAGTTTGGTGTTTTCGTCTTCTCGTGAAGAAGCAAAAGGAAAAGATAATGATAATTGGTACGGTGAGAAGCATTTCGATTTGTTCCAAGCTTCAATGGATAATAATGAAAAGTGGAGCACACCGGTTTCTTTCCCAGGTCCAGCAAACTCTGAGTTCAGTGATGGAGCTGCTTGTTTCGATGCAACAGGAAAAGTAATGTATTACACTACTTGTCCTAATAATAATGAGACAAACTCACAGTGTAAAATCATGATGACGTCTATGACAGACGGAAAGTGGAGTGATGCGGTTTCTTTGTCTTTCAATAGTGAAACTTATACATGTGGTCATCCTTGCCTTTCTTTAGATGCTAAGACCTTATATTTCTCTTCTGACATGCCTGGTGGTATGGGTGGAAAAGACATCTGGGCTGCAGCTTGGGACGGAAGTACTTGGGGAGCTCCTTCTAATTTAGGTGCTGGTGTAAATACGGATGGAGACGAAATGTTTCCAACAATGAATAAGAATGGTCGCCTTTACTACTCTTCTAATGGAAAAGTAGGATTAGGTGGATTAGATATGATGTACACAACAAACGAAGGTGGTGTATGGGCTGAAGCAACAAATTTAAAATCACCAATGAATTCTTCTGGTGATGATTTTGGATTAATTTGGAATACAGAAACAACAGGATATTTCACATCAAATCGTGATGGCGGAAAAGGAATGGATGATATTTATTCTTTCTTAGTTCCACCATTGAAGTTAGCAGTGGGTGGTCGAGTTTATGATACAGATACTAAAGAGAATTTAGAAGGCGCAACTGTTGAATTGTTCGGATCGGATGGTACTTCTTTAAGTGTTCAAACTTTAGTTGATGGAATGTATCGTTATGAATTGAAACCAAACGTTAAATATAAAATCTCAGCATCTTTCACTGGGTACTTAACTAAGTTTCATGAATTATCTACTGTAGGTTTAGAGGAAGATCAAGACTTTGTTAAAGATTTCGACTTCCCTTTAAAGTCTACTGCGAAGCCAATCACAGTACCAGAAATTTTCTACGATTTGGATAAGTCTACTTTACGTGCTGAATCTAAGAAAGCTTTGGATGGTTTAATTCAAGTGTTGAACGACAATCCAACAATTACAGTTGAATTAACTTCTCATACAGATTACCGTGCCGACGATAATTATAACATGAAGTTATCTGATCGTCGTGCGAAGAGTGTTATGGATTACTTGGTTGCTAACAAGATTCCAGCTGATCGCTTAACTTGGAAAGGAATGGGTGAAACAACACCAAAAGCTGTTGAGAATAATGAAGAGTACCTTCCATTCAAAACAGGTGATGTGTTAACGAAAGAATTCATTGATAAGTTAGAGACAGTTGAATTGCGTGAGAAAGCTCATCAGTATAATCGTCGTACAGAATTCCAGGTAACTGGTACTACTTATGTTCCTAAGAACTAATTAATAATAGATTTAATACCGAAGGGCGGCTCTAAAGGCCGCCCTTCTTGTATCTTTGCAACACCATGAATACATCAGATCGATACGCAAAAAGAGGCGTTTCAGCTACTAAGGATGAAGTACATGCTGCTATTAAAAAAGTAGATAAAGGCTTATTCCCCTCAGCATTCTGTAAAATCATCCCCGACTATTTAGGTGGTGATGATGAATGGTGTAATATCATGCATGCGGATGGAGCTGGAACGAAAAGTAGTCTGGCATATATGTATTGGAAGGAGACGGGTGATTTAAGTGTGTGGAAAGGGATTGCTCAAGATGCACTTATCATGAATATCGATGATTTGCTTTGTGTGGGTGCTTGTGATCGAATTTTACTTTCATCTACGATCGGAAGAAATAAAAGATTAATTCCTGGCGAAGTGATTGGAGCCATCATCGAAGGAACTGAAAGCTTGGTGAAGGAATTACAAAGTCACGGAATTCATATTTATACTACAGGTGGAGAAACTGCTGATGTAGGCGATTTAGTTCGTACGATCATTGTAGATAGTACAGTCACATGTCGAATGAAACGAAGAGAGGTTATCGACAACGCAAATATTGTGGCAGGTGATGTAATTGTAGGATTGAGCTCTAGTGGAAAAGCAAGTTACGAATCGGAGTACAATGGTGGAATGGGAAGCAATGGATTGACTTCTGCACGTCACGATGTTTTTGGAAAGTATTTAGCTGCAAAGTATCCAGAAAGTTATGATGATGGAATTGATTCTTCCCTTGTGTACAGTGGAAAGATGAATCTAACGGATAGCATTACCGAAATAGGGATGGATGCTGGAAAATTGGTGCTGTCACCTACACGAACGTATGCACCCATCATCAAAGCCATTTTAGATCAACATCGTTCTCATGTGCATGGAATGGTGCATTGCAGTGGAGGCGGCCAAACGAAGGTGCTGCATTTTGTAGATCAAGTTCATATCATTAAAGATAATTTATTTGAATTGCCCGTTTTGTTTAAAATGATTCAAGAGCAAAGTGGAACATCTTGGTCAGAAATGTATCAGGTATTTAATATGGGACACCGCATGGAAATTTATGTTCCTGAAATTATCGCTGAAGAAATAATTGCCATTTCAAAATCATTTGATGTGGATGCAAAAATTGTTGGTCGAGTAGAACCATCAGAACAAAAGAAATTGACCATTAAAAGTACTCAGGGAACATTTACCTGGTAAGAATATTAAAACATGTCTACAGATAATTTATTAGAAAGACTCGAAGGAATAGAAGCACGCTTCCATGATATCGGTGTGCAGTTGGGTGATCCGGGAACGATTGCGGATCAGAAAAAATTTAGAGAATTAAACAAGTCGTATCGTGATTTGGAAGAAATCGTGGAGGCAACGCGGGAGTATCGTAGCGTGCTCACACAAATCAACGAAGCACACTATGTATTGAATAATGATAAGGACGAAGATTTTCGCAATATGGCAAAGGAAGAGATGGAAACACTCGAGCCTCAATTGAAAAAACTGGAAGATCATATTCAGCAATTATTAATTCCACAAGATCCAGAGGATAGCAAGAATGCAATTCTCGAAATTCGTGCAGGTACAGGTGGTGACGAAGCAAGTTTGTTTGCAGGCGATTTAATTAGAATGTATCAACGCTATTGTGAAGACCATGGATTTAAAATTGAGATGGTCGATTTTAATGACGGAAATACGGGTGGTTATAAAGAAGTAGTGATTGAAGTGAGAGGCGATAAAGCGTATGGTATTCTAAAGTATGAAAGTGGTGTGCATCGAGTTCAACGTGTTCCTGCAACAGAAACGCAAGGGCGAATTCATACTTCTGCTGCAACTGTTGTGGTATTGCCTGAAGCTGATGAGTTTGATGATATTGATATTAATCCAGCCGATTTAGAATATAAAACATCACGCTCCAGTGGTGCGGGTGGACAAAATGTAAATAAAGTAGAGACCAAAGTGCAATTAACGCATAAACCCAGCGGTATTGTAATTACGTGTCAGATTGCACGTTCTCAACATGCGAATCGTGAAACGGCTTTGCAGATGTTGCGTTCGAAGTTGTATGATATCGAATACACCAAGAGAATGGATGAGGTTTCGAAGAGAAGAAAAACCTTGGTAAGTACCGGTGATCGCTCAGAGAAAATCAGAACTTATAATTTCCCTCAAAGCCGTGTAACCGATCATCGCATTGGATTTACATCACATAATTTAGGTGCTGTGTTAAATGGAGACATTCAAGGATTTATTGATGCATTGCAATTTGCTGAGAATGCAGAAAAAATGAAAGAATTAAATATGGTTGGGTAATTTATCTTTTTTAATAATTAACGGAAAAAGAAAAGTGAATCGACAAGAACTCTTCGAGCAAATAAAAAGCAAACAAAGTTATTTATGCATTGGGTTGGATACTGACCTAAGCAAAATACCAAGTCATTTGTTGCAAGAGGAAGATCCAATTTTCGAGTTTAACAAAGCCATCATTGAAGCTACTTCCGATTTATGTGTTGCCTATAAACCAAACTTAGCGTTTTACGAGAGTAATGGCTCGAAAGGGTGGAGGAGTTTGGAAAAGACGATGGGAATTATCCCAAAAAATATATTCACCATTGCCGATGCAAAACGTGGAGATATCGGTAATACGTCAACGCTATATGCTCAAGCATTTTTTAAGCATATGAATTTCGACAGCGTTACCGTTGCTCCGTATATGGGCATCGATTCGGTAAAACCATTTCTTGCTTTTGAAAACAAGTGGGTAATATTATTAGCACTTACTAGCAACGAAGGCGCCAACGATTTTCAATTCAATCAACAAGAAGGTGGAGAGATGTTGTTTCAAGAAGTGATGCGTAAAGCACAAGGTTGGGGACATCCCGATCAACTCATGTTTGTTTGCGGTGCTACACAAGCAGAGCAGTTTGAAAAATTAAGAGCCATGGCTCCCGATTCCTTTTTCTTAGTACCTGGAGTAGGAGCGCAAGGTGGAGATTTAGCTGCTATTTCAAGATTAGGAATGAATAAATATTGCGGATTGCTCGTGAACTCTTCGCGTCAAATAATTTACGCTTCGAATGGAAAAGATTTCGCTGAAGCTGCAAGAGCAGAAGCTTTGAAAGTGCAACAAGAGATGAAGAGTTTGTTAGCGGAACTTCTTTCATAAAAAAATTTTTTTCTCAGTAATTTTATTGCTTTTGCCTTTCTTAGGTTTGCTTGTTTTTTAAAAAATCAAATAAATCAATCCGTTTTTTATCCTTTTTATCCGCGTCATCAGTGTTCAAAATAAAGTCAATATGCAACTGGAATAAATCATAATAAATCTTAATAATCATAATAAATCAGTGGCCCATCAAGTCTTGATAAATAAGGTGTTTTGTATTGTTATCTTCTAATTATTTATTGGAACAACTTCAATTGGCAAGTCATTTGTAAACGCTTGTAGTCGACTATAAATATTTATAAAACGACTATTCCTTCTTATCTCATTTATTTTGCTAAAATTATTTGAGATGAAGACAAATCGCTTCCGACATTTTATGTACAGTTATTTCACTTACACGCGTGGTGAAAAGAATGCGGCTTTGGTATTGTGTTCTATTCTCATGGTACTTCAAGCGAATTTATGGTACAGACATTATTATTTAACTCCTGATGCTTTTATTCCAAGTGTAGAAATTAATTTAGCAGCAGATAAAATCCATCTAAAGGAGAAAAAAGAAAATTCATACACCACTAATTATAAAAAGCGCGAAGAAATTATTTTCACTGTATTCGATCCCAACACCGCCGATTCATCCCAATTTGTAAAGCTGGGATTGAGTCCTAAACAATCTTCTTCACTCATTCGATTTCGTGATCGTATTGGTGGATTCAAAAGTAAAGAGGATGTTAAAAATGTGCGTGTGCTTCATGCCTCTTTATTTGAAAAATGGGATCCTTATATTGTGTTGAGTCCTTCCAAAGGAATAAAGGCATCCGAGAAATATCAATCAGGATTTAAGTCCAATCGTGAAGCCTCGAGACCAAAATGG
Organism: Bacteroidota bacterium; assembly: GCA_031411335.1. GTDB lineage: Bacteria > Bacteroidota > Bacteroidia > AKYH767-A > OLB10 > JAJTFW01. Next base: position 13,335 of record JANOAX010000171.1, on the reverse strand, counting down.
ATCGTCTTAGATTTGAACAAAGTGGATACCACCGAGCTCCAAGATCTGCCTTTCATTGGTTCTGGAAGGTCGAAGGCTATTGTAAATTATCGAGAGCGTTTAGGTGGATTTTGCACAGTGGAGCAACTGAAGGAGATTAGATCTATTCCGGATTCAGTCTATAAAATCATTTTTTCAAAGGTAAAAGTGGATGGTGGGCCTTATAAAAAACTTAATATCAACAGTCTACCTTCCGATAGTTTGAGACACCCTTATATTAACAAACAATTAGCTCGATTAATTGTTGCTTACCGAGAGCAACACGGAGTATTCAAAAGTCCATCAGATCTGAAGAAGATACCTTTGGTGGATGAGGAAATCCTCCGTAAACTTGCACCTTATTTACTATTCAACTAATTCGTCAATATGGACTTCAAGTCAAGTGAAAATCAAGAGCTAATTAAACAAACCATTCGCGATTTTGTAGAGAAAAATATTCGCCCAAAATTGATGGAGTGGGATGAAGCTCAACATTTCCCAGTTGAAGTTTTTAAGAAGATGGGTGAGTTGGGCTTGATGGGAATTTTAGTTCCTGAAAAATATCAGGGTGCAGGATTAACTTATTTCGAATACGTAACCGCCATTCAAGAAGTAGCGCGCGTTTGTGGATCTATAGGTTTGTCGATGGCTGCACATAATTCTTTATGCACTGGACATATCATGGCATTTGGTAACGAAGAGCAAAAAGAAAAATACCTTCCTAAATTGGCAACTGGCGAATGGATAGGAGCGTGGGGATTGACAGAAGCCAATACTGGATCCGATGCATTGAGAATGCAAGTGGTTGCAAAGCAAGATGGCGATCATTGGATCATTAACGGAGCAAAGAATTGGATCACGCACGGAATTAGTGGAGATGTGGCAGTAGTTCTTGCTCGCACTGGGGAGATGAATGATTCGCATGGCATCACTGCTTTTGTCGTTGATCGTGGTACTGCCGGATTCAAAGCAGGAAAGAAAGAAAATAAATTGGGAATGCGTGCTTCTGAAACAGCAGAAATGATTTTCGAAGATTGCAGAGTGCATAAGAGTCAAGTTCTCGGAAATGTAGGTGATGGATTTATTCAAGCGATGAAAGTATTAGACGGTGGTAGAATTTCTATCGCAGCACTTTCACTTGGAATTGCCAAAGGAGCTTTTGATGCTTCAGTTAAATATTCTCAAGAGCGCGAACAGTTTGGACAACCTATTTCAAATTTCCAAGCGATCTCATTTAAAATTGCTGATATGGCTACACAAATCGAAGCAGCCGAATTGCTAACGATGCAAGCAGCCGATTTAAAGAATCGTGGAGAAAAAGTAACACGTCAGTCGGCATTTGCAAAGTACTATGCTTCGGAAGTAGCAGTGCGTTGTTCTACAGAGGCCGTTCAAATTTTTGGTGGCTACGGTTACACAAAAGATTTCCCAGTCGAAAAGTTTTATAGAGATTCAAAGCTTTGTACTATTGGTGAAGGAACCAGTGAAATTCAAAAATTGGTTATCGCTCGCGATATCCTGAAAGCTTAGCGAAATTTCAACACTAGAGGGCACTAGAGGACACAATAGTGCACTAGAGTCTAAAGTAAAGTCGTTAGAGTCTCTTTGAATTGTGGTAATAAAGTACATTTGTGATAAATATTAGTTAAGAATAAAAATATTTTTTAAAATACTATTAAGATGATTAATTCAAAATATGAAGTAAATGCTCTTGCATTTGCTACAATAGGATGTGCAATAGAAGTACATTCTTATTTAGGACCTGGATTGCTTGAAAGTGTTTACCATGCTTGCTTAATTGAAGAATTGCGAGTTAAAGGGTATTCAGTACAATCAAAATTGTTGGTGCCAATTTTTTATAAAGGCACTCGAATTGAAAGTCCTTTGATATTAGATTTGTTAATTGAAAATTCTCTAGTTGTAGAATTGAAATCAGTGGAACAAGTTCATTCTGTACATAAGGAACAATTGCTTTCCTATTTACGTCTCGCACAGAAGCCTAAAGGACTTTTAATAAATTTTAATGTAGAAAAATTAGTCTCTGGAGTTACACATATTGTTTCTGAGTCTTTCGCAACTTTGGATTCATGATTAAGACAGGTATTTAATCTATTATCTCCAACTTTTTTATACTTAGCATCTCTTGTGATCTCTAGTGACCTCTAGTGCCCTCTAGTGTTGAAAAAATCACTAATCAAAGGTTGAACACTGAGTTACTTAAAGTACTAAAACGAATAAGTAACTCCTACCATTCCTAAGAATCGATAACTTGGGTATTCATACCATCTGAAATATCGAGAGAAACCGATGTTATTCAACGATACAAATGCAGAAAGCACTTTGCTGTATCGATAGTCAATTCCAATATTCGCATCCATCCAACCTTTAATATTTACCAATTTCGAATACACATTCGAGCTGTCGGAAGTGTACGTGTTTCCAGTAACATCGCTATTGTAAAACACATCGGCTTTTATATAAATTTTTTCAGCAATAGCATAGTGTCCACTGATACCAACTCGTAATGCTGGAATATACAACTGCTCTTTCAATTGGTCGGTGTTGTATTTATTGTAATCAGCACTGAATGCAAAACTGAATTTTTCAGCATTCTTGTATTCCAACGATCCTCTGAAATTTAATAAAGTTGCTTTGTCATACACCACTGCGAAAGTGGAAGGGATTTCGAAGTTGGCATAATAAAAAGGTTGGTCTTTAATTCTCGACCATTTCACTGATCCTATAAACATTAAGTCATGTTCAAGTTTGATGGATGTTCCCGCTTTAATTCCTAATTTTTCATTGGTGTTGTTAAGTGCTACGTTGCTTCCAAAAAACGGATTTTCCCTGCTGAAACTTCTTAAGTCGTTGCGATGTAAATCACCACTCAATGTAGCGAAAATTTTCACTGCATCATCAATCACCTGATAGCTAGTGCTGAGATAAGGATATAGTCTGTAGTTATTATCTTTTATGGGTTTCGAGTAGGGAGTGATTCCAGTTGGATTATTTCTCGATTCTATAGCTACATTTCCACCTACTTCAATTGAAAACAAATTTTCATTGATGATGAAACGAGGTTGGAAGCGAATTATGCTTCTGTTGATGGAATACAACGCTTGTTTAATTTTTCCAAACTCTCCTGAAATTTGCAAATTGAATTTTGCATTGGTTAATAATTTTCCAATTCCTAGTTCTACTTTTGCGTTATTCTCGTTGCTGTTGCGGTTATCCTCAAAATTGTAAAAGCCTACTGAAGCTTGGTAGGTCCAGCTGTCTTTATCGGAATTAATAGATGCCAAATTTACGTTTCCATCAATGTCACTCATGCTATGTTTGGTTTCCGATTTTGAAAATAATTCAGGTGGTGATTTGTAACCATAAAAATGCACCACATCTCTGTTGTATGCAAGGTTGGCACCTAATTTAAACTTTTCGAAATAACGCGTTCCAAAAATATTGAAGTTATTATTGCTATTTCCGGGTGAACCATAATCTTTGATTTTTCCGCTGGTAGAAAGATGCTTGTATCGAACTCCCGCATCAAAATTTTTCGACCTTAAACTGTTGAAAGAAATATCCAAAAGAGGCATATTCTCTAAGCCGTATCCCGCTTTCACATAAGCATGATACAACTTTTTTATCGCATCATCTTTTATTCTGACAGGTTTAATAGGTGACGTGTTGTAGTTCGAATTGATGGGCTGTGCACTCACTTTGTATTCGGGAGTGTTGGGGTTGCGAATCGTAGTGGTGTCGCTGTCGGGATTAATATTTATTTTGAATGCATCATTTAACACAGGTTGGTATTCTTTGATGACATTGATATCTTCATTGCCTAGATTGCCATTTTTTCCACCGCCAGTTTGTGCGAAGGACAAGGTAGGACACAGTGCAATCAGGATTAAATAGTGGCGAGTATTCATCTTCATTTTGTCTTTTAGCACTAGTTCTTTTCTTGGTTTAAATCAGTTTCTGGATCGGGGAGCGGTGCTGGTGCTTTATTCTCATTCATCTCTGTTAAAACAAGATCATCCAATTTTTCTTGAGCGATGGCTTTGATATCTTCTGGATCCGATGGATCTTTTTCGTAGTTATCGAGTAAGCTTTGTAACGTAGCCTTCGCTTCAAACTTATCATTTAATGCAAGATGATTATCGGCAAGAAGTATGAAACTTTTTGCGATCCAATAATCGTAAGAAGGAACTTGGTTCGCTACATCATAACATTTCGCTTGTGAAGTTTTGAAATTACCCATTTTAAAATCGATCAATGCTAAGGAATATTTCGCTTCAGCACCTGCATCACTCGATTGCTTAGAGATAGCTGTAAATTCCTTTTTTGCTGCTGCATAATCTTCCAGTTTCATAGCACTTCTGCCATAAGTCAAATGTGATTCTGCTACTATTTCATTGGAAACTTTTTCACCTTCAATCAATTTCTTTGCATAAGCAATGGCTTGTCCATAGTTAGCAATGAGATAACTAGCGCGCATAATTCCCGTTTGTGCATAAAGTATGTTGTCTCGCATCTCTGCATCGCGCTCTAATGCTCCATACTGTTGAAGCGACTTCATATATTCTTTGTTATTGAAATTGATATTTCCAGCTTTTAATAATGATTTTTCAGAGTAGATATTCTTTGGTTCTCCAATGATGGTTTCATATCCTGATAGTGCTTCTGCGAAATTTTTACTTCTAAAATTACATTCTGCTAAATAGAATGTTGCATTTAAACGATAAGCACCATTAGGAAATTGAGTCAGATATTTGTTGAAGTCTTTGGCAGCATCTTCGAAATTGCTTTTTAAGTAGCGCTGCTCCGCTACTTGGTAAGTGATGGAATCTTGAGCACCAATACTTACGCTTGCATTCGGAATGTTTTTTACAAAAGCAAAGTATTCTTCTGCTTTCCCATCTTCTACATAAATATTTTTTACGCTGGTCAAAGCTTCGGTGGCTTCTGGTGTTCCAGGATAAGTTGAAATTACTTTTTTGAGTTGCTCAATGGCTTTTTCGTCTTGTTTGTCGTTATAGTATATTAATCCGATGTTCAGTTGTGCTTTCTTTCCATACTGACTTCCTGGAAATTCCTTGAGTAGTTGACTAAAATTCGTTTGTGCTTGCGTTCCATCTCCCTTCGACATATACGCCTTTCCTCTTTCATAGATCGCATCGGCACGATATCGTGATCGCGGATAACTGCTCATAAGATTAGAAAGCGTTTGTGCTTTTGCGTCCATGTTTCCTTGCAATCCTTGAATTACGCCCTTTTGATAAAGCGCATAATCGGATGAGCTTGCCTTTGCGCTAATCGCATCGTTGTAGTAGCTCAATGAATTGTCGAAATCGCGCATTCCATAAAAACAATCACCTGTTCGAATTAAGGCATCATTATAAATATCATTTTCATTGGGATTTCGTTTTGCTAAATATTTTCTGAACCATGATTGAGATTCGTTGTAATCGTTCGTCTTAAAAAAACAATAACCTAAATTATAGTTGGCAATATTGTACATGCTTGTGTTTACCGAACCTGGATTAAAAATAAAAGAGCGATACTGCTTGATGGCTAAGTCGAATTTTTCTTGTTTAAATAAAATTTCTGCCTTCCAGTAAATCGCTTTGGCTTTGATATCTGGATCCACATCATTGATGATGGCTTTTTCAAAATGTCCAATGGCCTTGTCGTTATCGCCATCATTAAAAAGTTCGAGTCCACGGAAATAAGCAACTTTTTGATAAGCACCTTTTGTTCTAGTACTTTTCGTTTTGATATTGTCTAACGCTGCTAATGCATCTTTATAGTTGCGCGTGCTTAAATAAAGTTCCGCAAGTAATTCATTGGATTCATCTGCATATTTTGAATTTGGAAAACGTTCGATGAAATCTTTAAATGCAGTGAGTCCGCCAGGAAGATTTAATTCATACGATAATTTCGCATAGTTGAACAAAGATGTTTCCTGAATAAATTTATTGTGATCTAATTTCGATGCAAACTGAAACGCATTTCGAGCTGCTGTTTTATTATTTGTTTTTAAATAGCAGGCGGCTAAATGATACCATGCATTTTGTTCGAGCGAATCTTGCAACCCAGTTACTCTTTCAAAATTGGGAATAGCACCCGCATAATCTTCCGACTTAAATTGACAAAAAGCTAAGGTGTAGCGATCATCTCTACTTAGCGTTGGTGTTGCTTGACTATAGGCATTGAGATACACCATTGCATTTTTATAATCTCCTTTGCGGTAGTATGACTCAGCTACAATACGCATGATCTCTACATTATTTTGAGGGCTTTTAGATTCCAAAACGGGTACTGCATATAAAATAACATCCGAGTATTTTCCTTGGTCAAAATACATTTGTGTAATGTAATAGGGTACTAATGGACCAAAGGTGGCTGAGGAATCCAACTTTGAAAAATATTCTAAAGCTGTTTTATAATTATTATTCGAGTAGGCAATATGTCCGTAGTAATATTGTGCTGCCGTTTGGTATTTTGATTTCACATTTACGATTTCCAAAAACTTGCGTGCGGCTTGATCATTATCATTCTTGTTAAAATAGCAATAACCTATTTTGAAATAATATTCAGGAACTTCATCTCCGCTCAAATAATAAATATCAGCCTTTTCAAAAGCGGGCAATGCCTTCGTATATTTTTTAGTGCGATAATAATGTCGACCTAAGTAAAACCAAGCACGAGGCGCTTTCGTGCTTTCCGAATAATTCGTTGTAAAGTTTGATAAGAGAATTTCCGCATCTGGCTGAAACAATTCATAAGCACAAACAGCTACATAGTATGATGCGTTTATTTTATTGTGGGAAGTTCCCTTCTTTTCTTTCAAATATTGGGTAAATTCATCCTTAGCGGCGGAGTACTTCTCCTTGATGAACAATTCCCAAGCATTCTTATAGACTTGGTCTTCCTCTACAAATATTTCTGTGAGTTGAGCATTCGAGCTGTATGATAAAAGTAAACAGCAGATTATCAGTAGTTTGCGCATCTTTTGGTTCTTTCTTTCCTATGAACGTATTTTATCAAAATTACACCTAAGGAACGCCTTCAGGCCTTTTAATCGTATCTCATCCCATTAAATTATTAACAGGCAACATTGAATTAGTTCTCTCTATTAATTTATACTTAAACTATCTTTCAAACAATTTTAGCCGTTAAAGGCTCGTTGTATTTTTAACAGATTTTTAGAGTTGGGTACTTAACATTGTAAGTAATTGATTAATTTGAATAATTATTCCTTTAAACCTTTTGTAAATTGCGCCATCCTAGAGCCTGAAAACAAAAAAATAATTTGAAAATGAAGAATAAAATGAAATTTGGATTTGTAGCAGTAGCAGCTACATTACTCGTTTATGTAGGTTGTAAAAAAGACAAAGAAGAGGATGACCGTGATGGTACAACAGCTGTAGAATATGCGATGGCCGATGCCTCTTTTGGGGACGTAGCCAGCATTGCAGATGAAGGTTATGATGGATCTTTAGAATCGTATCGTGTTATGAATGGTGGCCCAGCAGAAAAAGTGATGACTAGTTGCGCAACGATAACTTTTGATACTACTTCATTGCCAAAAACTTTTACTATTGATTTCGGTACCGTAGATTGTAAATGTGTAGATGATATTTACCGTAGAGGTAAAATTATAGTGAGTTGGGTTAATCCATACCGTGACTCAGGTTCAACGCATACCATTTCATTCGATAACTATTTTGTGAATTACAATCAATTATTGGGTACCAAAACGGTGACCAATAATGGAAGAAATTCTGCTGGTAAATTAAGTTTTACTGTAGCAATTAATGGTTCCATTATTTGGGATCCACAATATTTTGGAGGCGGAGGAACAAGCACTTACAATTCGACACGAACTCGAGTTTGGACGGCAGGTGAAGCAACGCCGTCTTGGCTAGATGATGTTTATCACATCAGCGGAACAGCAAGCGGAACAACGCGTACAGGTTCAAGTTATACCATGTCTACCACAACCCCATTAAAAAAGGAAATCGGATATAAACATTTAACCGATGGTATTTTAGTATTTACACCTTCTGGGAAATACCCACGTACTATTGATTACGGTTACGTGAATGGCCTAAGAGATGCATTGGCGAAAGTGACCATTAATGGTTATACGTTCACGATTCAATTGAAATAAATTATTAGATTAAATTTTGAAGTCATATACATCTCTGCATAAATTGACAATAATTGTTAGTTTATGCAGAGATGTTTTTTTCATATAAAATCCAAGTATTTTTTCAAATCATAGTTTGTTCCTGAGTGGCGGTTCCCCGCGAGTTTGTGCCACCCTTTCCGTGTCAAGTTAAAAAATAATGAGTGTCTTTTTTTATGAAGATTTTACTCCTCTAAGGGCAATTTTTGAATGCAGTTTTAATTCTTTGAAACCAAATGCAAGTTGATTTGTAGATAGCCAACCCTGAAGGGGTGAAATGATTATAGAAAAAAATACAATTTAAAAAAGCAAAACCCCGAAGGGGTGAAATTATTAGCTACAAAAAATTGCGAATCATTAATCGCGAAGCTTCGCGATGCTGTAAAAATCATGTTAGCTTTCAAAAGTATTTTCGGTGGTAATTCGATTGCAACATCGAGGTTTTATTATGTCACCCCTTCAGGGTTCTAGGTCTTGGAAAACTGATTTGCTTATTATAATCATTTCATCCCTTCGGGATTTGATTGTAAAGAAAAAAATCAAGAATCTAGCAGCTTATTTCGAGGCAGAGCGACCAAAAAAATAGCAGCTTGAAGCCAGCAGCTAGCAGCCTTATTATAGCGAACGAAAAACTCTTTTGTTCTGGTAAGCTAGTACGTAAAATAAAAAATTACTTCAGCAAATAAATCTGCCCTTTCAAATTATGCTTTTTGCGATTGAAATCTTTAACTAATGTTTCGTAAACATAAACTCCAGACATACATTCTTCGCCATCATTTAAAAATTTACCGTTCCAGCTTTCATTGGTGTTGCTGCTTTCATAAACTATTTGTCCACGGCGGTTGTATACTTTAATATTAAACTCATCTACACCTTCCGAGTAAATAGATAAGCGATCGTTAATTTGATCGTTGTTCGGTGTAAATGCATTTGGAATATACAATGAATAATTGGGTGTAACTCTCACTTCTAACTGGAAAGTGTCTCTACAACCACCTGCATTGAATGTGTACAGGGTGACAATATAACTTCCAACATTTTCATATTCATGTGTTGCGCTACAACTGCTATCACCAGTACCATCTCCAAAATCAAAATAGCATCCGTTGTTAGCAAATGCCGATTCGAAATTAAAGACCGGATTTAATTCACTTGCGACTAATGGATTTGCAGTGAATAAAGCCACAGGAATTGGGAAGGTTGCGACGCCTCCAACCAATGTATCTGTTGTACTACACGTATCTGCACTCGTTAAGGTGAGCGTTGGAATATACACACCTTGATTTGGATAGGTATGTGTTGGGTTATTTATAAATGAAACTACACCATCGCCAAAATTCCACAAGTAAGTTGGATTAGGAATGGCTGGACTCAAGTCTTGGAAGATTACATCTAAAGGAGCACAGCCCGTATTCTGATTCACACTGAAATTTACAACGGGATTGGGTTTTACAACTACATTGGCAATGTATTGATCGGGAGGGCAACCTGGAGTTTGCGTTTGCAGAATGATGGACTTAGGTCCGGTGGATGTGAAATTGTAATCTTGAATAGTTGGGGATACGATGGTATCAGTTCCGATAATCCAAGTCAACGTTGCACCAGGAACAACTCCGAATAATGGACTAAAATCAAAAGCATTATTGGTTTCACATTGAGGATTGGGTGGAATAAAAAATGCATTTTGTACTGAATTTACGGTAAGCAACATCGTATCTTTTTTGTCGCAATACCCGAGAGATGTTGTTACAATAAAACGTACTATTGTATCTGCAGTGCCAATGACTGGAACGGTTGCTTGCGGATTGGAAATTGTTCCCGAACTTAAAAAAGATGGGTTTGTCCAGCTGTAGGCATATCCAGCTGTAGTTGCTGCCCCAATGGCAATGGGTTGATTGGAGCAAGTTGTTAAATCATTTCCAGCATTGGAAATAGGATAACTACCGACAATGATGTTTTTACGAATGGTATCGGAATTGCAAAAATTGTCGTTAGTTACTAACGTTATCGGATATACGCCGTTAGCAGGAAAGTTGATAAGATAAGGACCTAAAGGATTTGTTGCTAAATTTAAAACGTTTCCACCATAATCCCATGTAAAATTATTCCCAGTTACTGGCATCAATCCTGTGTACGTGACAACAATGGTATCGCTACCACAAACCGTAGTGTCGCTCACTGTAAAATTTGCATTGGGTTTGGCGCGTACTACAATTGGAATGGAATCAATATTGGATTTACATCCTTCTAAGGAGGTAGCTTCGGCCCTCATGAAAGTATTTCCGGCAGTGTTCCATGTAAAGGTGCCCGTACTTCCATCTGCAGGTGTCCCACTCACAAAAGTTGCTGTTCCATAATTCCACGTGTAAATGGATCCAGCAGGAGCGCCACTTGCCATCGGTGTGAAAGTAAGTGTCTCACCCTGACAAACTGGAGAACTAACGTTGATGGCTATGTTCGGTGTTTGAAAAACTCTGATGGAATCATCATACGGAAATCCTAAACATCCGTTTTCAACAATAGCTAAATTCAAATAGTAAGTGCCAACAGTATTCCAATTGATATCGAATTGCTGATTGGTTGAATTACTCACCGTCCCTCCGCCGTATGTCCAAGCATAAGTGGCAGTACTTGCCGCCGAGCCTGTATAATTTACGGTAACATCAGAACCCGTACACCCTGAATCTGGCATTGAGAAATTGGCAGTAGGCAAATTAAAAATATGAACGGTATCCTTTGTGGTGTCTGATGCGCAACCGTTTTCTGTAATTTGTAATCCTGCAATAATATTTCCAGCGGTATTCCAATAAGCCGTGGCTTGTCCAAATCCAGTTACGAAGGAGCCCGAGTTGTTTGGAAAAACCCAATCGTAAAAAATATTGGGATCGGAAGAGATAGCCGTGAAATCTGCTGTAACCGCATTAGTACCATCAAAACATAAACTATCATCGCTAATCGTAAAAGTAACCACTGGCTTTGGCTTCACTACAATTTGTCGACTGAAAGAATGAGAACATCCTGTAAGTTCTGTTAACGTTAATGAAACTAAATACGTTCCTGGACCATAAAAGTGATTCGGTAAATTGAAGTTGGCACCTACACCACTGATGGGAGGATTGCCATCGCCAAAATCGAATGACCAGATAGTTGAAGAATTGTATTCGCTGTTATCTGTAAAGTTTGCTGTCAAGGAACCGCATGCTAGTAAACTATCAACATTAAAATCGGCAGTAGGCATCATTCGTACACCAAATCCCCATGTAAAATCAAATCCAGAACCACTTTGACTGGTATCATCAATCATTAATGCATATCTATTTCCAGATACTACATTGATGGGTGGACAATAGGGACTACCTGTGCAATTCACAACAGAACTCGACATGCCAAATGCTTGAAACGGATCGTATACACTGTTGCAAGCCACTTCAGTCCCAGGACATCCTGCAGTAATGTTATAAAGAGCCCATCTAAAGCCCCCAATATTCGTTGGAAAGGCAGTGAATTCTAATGGACCGTTGTAACCCACATTAAACTTATACCAAAAAGGTCGAACGGGGGGAGAGTTAAAACAAGAAGGAGTAACAGCAATACCAGGTTGCGCACTTCCTGGACTACTAAAGTCATAGGTATTACAGATTGCTGTTGCGCTGTTGCAATCGATACCTGGATTAATAAATCCATTGGTGCTTGAAACGCAAACTAAAAATTCTCCAACAGTTTCAAGAGATGTAACATAAAACCAAATTTGTGTTCCAGCAAAAGAAGTAAAAGCTACAGAAGCAGGATCTACATTTGTCAAAGCAGTATTACAAACATTTGGAGTGCCACCGCCTGCGCAATTTCCATTCACTACAGTTACCGAAACTTTTTGTGCAGGAGTTAATCCAATTGGCGAAATTGTAATGGTATTTACAGTACCAGTTACAACATACGAATACCAAGTTTCATGTCCGCCTGCAGGTAAGGGAGGTGTTGCACCCGCATCACAAGCATTCGAGATTCCATCACTCGTAGCTGTTGAATTATCATCGTTGATGCAAGTGTTTCCACTTTGATCGAGGTAAATAAAAGTAGCGCCAGTGCAATTGTCATTGGTTGGAATTTGGGCTTCTGCGTTAGTAAATAAAAGCATGAAAAACAAGGATAAAATTACCGATAAGCATCGATCAATTAATGAATGAATTGATTTGGAGAGCATTGTTTAAATACAGATGTTTCAGCGTGCTAATGCTACTTAAAATGAATTAGCCATGCTAATTTTCTTTTCGAAGCTTCAGAACGACTATTTTTGCAACAACAAAACTACCCAATTTATGAATACCATTCAAGATTATATTAACCAAAATAAGGATCGTTTTATCTCTGAATTGATGGATTTATTGCGAATTCCTTCTGTGAGTGCTGATTCTAAGTACAAGGCCGATGTGGTTCGGGCCTCAGAATTCATCAAAAAGTCATTGGAAAATGCAGGTGCTGATAAGGTTGAGATTTGCGCTACTGCGGGACATCCCATCGTATATGGTGAAAAAATCATCGATAGAGAGCTTCCAACCGTCTTGGTTTATGGACATTACGATGTGCAACCTGCAGATCCATTGAACCTTTGGGATTCACCACCTTTTGAGCCTGTCATTAAGGATGATAAAATTTATGCTCGTGGTTCTTGTGATGATAAGGGACAAGTATACATGCATGTGAAAGCTTTTGAGTCGATGATGAAGACGAATTCCTTACCTTGTAATGTGAAGTTTATGATTGAAGGAGAAGAGGAAGTGGGTTCAACCAATTTAGGAACATGGATTCGTGAAAATAAAAGCCGATAAACTGGTGATGTGATTTTGATTTCAGATACTTCCATCATTGCCAATGATATTCCAAGTATTGATGTTGGTTTGCGCGGATTGAGTTATGTGGAAGTTGAAGTAACGGGTCCTAATCGCGATTTACACAGTGGTGTTTATGGAGGAGCGGTTGCGAATCCTATTCAAATTTTATGTGAGATGATTGCTAAAATGAAAGATGAAAACAACCATATCACAATACCTGGCTTTTACGATGATGTATTGGTGTTAAGTGCCGATGAGCGTACAGAATTAAACAACGCTCCCTTTGATTTAGCTGAG